>NZ_JBXEJE010000002.1:239842-323550 GCF_056820935.1 Streptomyces sp. Q2
CCCCCGCGGTGCGTTGTGCCAGCCGATCCGCAGGTCACGGGGATATCGTCGGCAGGGTGACGAGTCTTCCCGGAGGCAGTGACGACGGCGGCTCCGCCAGGGAGTCCGAGGCCCTTGTGTGCGCCCGGTGCGGCATCGCGGCCCAGGCACCACAGCCCACCTGGATGTGCTCCCTGGAGAACGGCGTCCGCCAGTACTTCTGCGACGCCTGCTCCCGGGAGAACCTCAGGGCGATCGAGGGGCGGCTGGACTCGGCCTGGTGGTGAGACCTCCGAGGAACCTCACGCCTCCGCCGCCGGCTCCTCCTCAAGGCCTTCTTCCAAGTCCCCTTCCAGGCTCTCCGCCAGTACGAACCCGGGCAACCACTCCTCCAACTCCTCGCGCAGCCGCACCGTCGAGCCCAGCTGGCACAGCACGCCGATCGTGCTCAACGTCACCCGGTGGATGAGGAGATACGCCGGAGGCAGGTTGAGCTGCTTGCCCAACTGGTAGGCGGGGGAGCGCGGGTCACCGATCCGGGTCGCCTGGCTGCGCATCCAGCCGCGGGTGAAGGTGAACTCCTCGACTTGGGCCGGTTCGATGATCGGCAGGAGGTAGTCGAGGACGGCGTCAGGGTCCAGCTCTATGGACTCCTTGACGAAGCCTTCGGCACACAGGAGTTCGTAGACGGCGTCCGCCTCACCGTCGAGCGTCATCCGCAGGGAGTTGCCGATCGTGGCCGGCAGGCCGCCCGGAAGACGGTCGACCGTGCCGAAGTCCAGGACGCCCAGGCGCCAGTCGTCCTCGCCGTCCGGGCCGCCGGGCACGAGGCGGAAGTTGCCCGGATGCGGGTCGGCGTGCAGTAGCCCGGTGCGGGCTGGGCCGGAGAAGAGGAAGCGGGCCAGGAGCTGGCCGGCCCGGTCACGCTGCTCCTGGGTGCCGTCGGTGATCACCTCCGACAGCGGGACGCCGTCCATCCATTCCGTGATCAGTACCTGGTCGCACTGGTGGACCACATCGGGCACCACGACGTCCGGGTCTCCGGCGAACTCCTCGGCATGCGCGTGCTGGGCCTGCGCCTCCAGGCCGTAATCCAGTTCCTCGGAGACGCGGTCCCTGAGCTCCGAGATCAGCGGCTTGATGTCCACGCCCGGGATGAGAGGGCCCAGCAGTCGGGCGAAACGACTCAATTGGTTCAGGTCGGACAGCAGTGCCTCGCCCGCCCCCGGGTACTGCACCTTGACGGCCACCTCACGGCCGTCGCTCCACACCCCGCGGTGCACCTGGCCGATCGAGGCGGCCGCCGAGGGCTTGTCCTCGAACTCGAGGAACAGCTCCTGCCAGTTCTCGCCGAGCCGCTCCTGAAGCACCGCGTGCACGGTGCGTGTCGGCATCGGAGGCGCCGCCTCCTGGAGTTTCGTCAGTGCCGCGCGGTAGGGGCCGGCGATCTCCTCGGGGAGCGCCGACTCGAAGACGGACAGGGCCTGGCCGAACTTCATCGCCCCGCCCTTGAGCTCGCCGAGCACCTTGAACAGCTGTTCGGCCGTGCGCTGTTGCAGCTCGCGGCCGACCAGTTCGGCGGACTCGCCGACGATCCGCTTGCCCAGTCCCCAGGTCGCCCGTCCGGCGAAACCGAGCGGCAGCGCGGCGAGCTTGGCGGTACGGGTGACCGCCTTGCGGGGAAGATCAGACATGCGCCCTCCAGGTCCCAGCCAGCCGCGCCGCGTGGGTCGTGCGGCGTAACTCCTTCGTCGGTTGTTGCTCCGCCATTGTCTCGTGCGACTCCGCTTCCTTGGGTGTGTGTTCCCCCTTACCTTTCTCCGCCGCCCCGCACGGACATGCGGGGTGCCCCCAGACCGGCCGCGCATGCCATTGGAGGGTGGGCAGCGAGACCTCCCAGCGTGCGCCCACGCTCGACGGGACCTGGCCGTCCAAAAAGGCCAGGGCGTGCGCGGCGGCAAGGCCGGCGACGGTCGCGGCCAGCGCCAGATCGCAGGACCGCACCTTGCGCGGTGTACCGGAGCGCCACTGCGCGACCAGACGGGGCCAGGTCTGGTCACGGTCCATGCGCGCCTCGTGCAGACAGCCGGCGCAGCCCGTCTCACCCGGCAGCACGAACGGGCCGACCACGCCGGTCGCCTCCACCACGCCGACGTACAGATGGGGTGTGCCGGAGGTGATCAGAGGGTCGGCGGCGGACGGGAGGGGCGCGTGCACGTCGACGTCGTCCCGTGGGGCGAAAATCACCAGGGACAGGCCGGGATCGTCGCCCTCGGAAGGCGTGCGGGTGCTGCGGCGCGGTGGGCGGTCCGGCGCGGTCCGTCGTACGGCTCGTCGCGCCGCCTCCTCCCTGCGGTCGCCGACGGACTCGCCGGGCAGTCCGCCCGGAGCGACGTCGCCAGGCTCGACCGAGCCGACGTCGCGCACCTCGACCTCGCCGACCCCGGCGCCCGACAGCAGTGAGGCGAGGGTCACTCCCACCCGGCCGGCACCCCTGACCTGGACGCGCAGGGAGCGGCGGGCGGCCAGGCGCCTGATCGCCTCGCCCGGTGCGGACGTGGTCAGCGAGAGCGAGGCCAGGTCGGGACGCAGCCGGTCGAGCACCTCGCTCTTGCCGCGCAGCGTCTCGGCGTCCGGCCCGCCACCCTTCGCGTCGTCGACGAGTCCGGCCCGCGACAGCCGCTCCACCAGGGCGTCGACATGCCCGTCCGGCAGGTCCATCCGACGGCCCTCCTCCCGCAGGAGCGGCAGCCCGCGCGTGCCGTTGAGCAGGTCGAGGAAGCTGCCCGTCGCCGTGTCCATGGGCCCCAGCGTCATCGCGTGCGCCGGGGTCATCCCGAACTGCACGGTGTTGAGATCCCGCCAGCCGCGCCGGAGCGCGGGCTTCACGAGCGGAACCAGCGGAAGCGTCGAAACCGGCGGAACCACCGGATGCGGATCCAGCGACTGCATAACAGGCCCCCCGTAGCCTCGTAGCCCTCGTAGAACATCCCTGCCCGCCGGTGGAGGTCGGTCGCAGCTCCGCCGGTGGTGCCAGCATGCCCGGGCCCGCCGCCGGGTGCCGAAAGTTGTCCACAGGCGGTGGATATTCGTCGTACAAGTCAGTCGTATGAATCAAACGCATGTGGGGGATCGGAAGCGAACCGCCCCGGAGTCGGGACTTCCCGCGTGTGCAGCGGGTAACGTCGGGGCGTGCCCGCCGACCCACTGCACCGCGCCGGAACACCACAGCGCAGTACGACGAGCCTGCCGCCGAGCGGCTCGGGGGCGAGCGCGATCGAGGTACGCAGGAGTTCCCGTCGACGCCGGACGGTCTCCGCGTACCGCGAGGGCGATCGCACCGTGGTGCTCATCCCTGCCCGGATGTCCGAGGCCGAGGAGCAGCGCTGGGTGAGCGTCATGCTCGACAAGCTGGCCGCCCAGGAGAGCAAGCGAGTCCTCGGTGATGCCGAGCTGGCCGAGCGGGCCCAGCGCCTGTCGGCCCAGTACTTCGAGGACCGGGCCCGGCCGAACTCGGTGCGCTGGGTCACCAACCAGAACACCCGCTGGGGCTCGTGCACCCCCTCCGAGGGCAGCATCCGTCTGTCGCACCGCCTGCAGGGCATGCCCGAGTACGTCGTCGACTACGTCCTTCTCCACGAGCTCGCGCATCTGCTGGTGCCCGGACATGGGCCCCGTTTCTGGCGGCTGCTGGAGGCGTATCCGCGCACCGAACGGGCCCGGGGGTATCTCGAAGGAGTCGTCGCCGCCGAGCGGTTGCCGCACCTGCCGGGCGCGCGCGGAGAGTGACGGCGGACCCGCGCGGGATTTTGTACCGGATCTGTACCGGGATCCTCCGGTGTCCGAGTTTGCCGTTAGCCTGTCGCGACGTACTTGCATTCGGGATGGGGGACGGTCGTTACGCATGGCCAGGGAATTCCAACGCGGCCACAAGGCCAAGATCAGTGACCTCACCGCGGGCACCGATCTGTACGTGGGTGTACAGATCTCCGGCCCCGGGCTGACCTTCGACATCAGCTGCTTCGGTCTCGACGCCGACGAACGGCTCTCGGACGACCGGTACTTCGTCTTCTTCAACCAGCCGAAGTCCCCCGAGGAATCCATTCAGCTGCTGGGCGCGCAGGCGGGCGACACGGAGGCCTTCCGGGTCACCCTCGACAAGATCCCGCCGCAGATCCACAAGCTCTCGTTCACGGCGACGATCGACGGCGCCGGGCAGATGTCGCAGATCGCCCCGGGATACGTCCGTATCGTCGCCGGCGGCGAGGAGGTGGCCCGGTACTCCTTCGACGGCAGCGAGTTCTCCACGGAACGTGCCGTCATGCTGGGCGACCTCTATCTCAAGGACGTGTGGCGGTTCGCCGCGGTCGGCCAGGGCTTCGACGGCGGCCTCGACGCGCTGCTGAAGAACTTCGGCGGAGAGGTCGCCGAGGAGGAGCCCGCGCCCGCCGCCCCCGCGCAGACCCAGGCACCGGCCTTCGCACCTCCGCAGCAGGCCGCCGCGCCACCGGCGCCTCCCGCCCCGGCCCCCGCGCCCGACTTCGGAACCCCCGCACCGGCGGCCCCGTCCCTCCACTCGGCTCCGACGATCGCAGGGAACACTCCGCCCGCCGGTTTCGGTACTCCGCCCGGCGTCCCGCCGCAGGCGCCTCCCGCGCCGACGAGCCCACAGATGTTCTCGCCTCCCGGGGCACCCGCCGGTCAGTTCTCGCCTCCGGGCGCACCCGCCGGTCAGTTCTCGCCTCCGGGCGCACCCGCCGCCTTCCCGGGCCAGGCCCAGCCCTTCGGCGGCGCCACGACGCTGGCGCCGGTGCCGCCCGAGGCGAACGTGCGCGTCGTCCTGACGAAGTACGCGGAGGCCCCCGTAGGGGACCGCTGGACGGAGCAGAACCCGCAGCTCGTGCGGGCCACGCTCACCAAGGGCGCGCCGATCCTCGCCAAGCAGGGCAGCATGGTCGCCTACCAGGGCGACATCGACTTCGCCCACAAGGGCTCCGGGCTGCTCGGCAAGCTCACCGGAGCCCTCACCGGCCAGGGCATGTCCTTGATGCGCTGCGCCGGCGACGGCGAGGTGTTCCTCGCCGACGAGGCCAGCCGGGTGTTCGTCATCCGCCTCCAGGGGGAGCAGCTCTACACCAGCGCGCAGGGTGTGCTGGCCTTCGACGAGGCCCTGGACACCGAGGTGCGCCGCATCGAGGGTGCGGGGCTGCCGGGCGGCGGCCTGTTCAGCATGCTCTTCTCGGGGACCGGAGCGGTCGCCGTGAAGACACGCGGCGTGCCGGTCGTCATCCCCGTGGGCCCGGCCACCTACGTCGACGGCAACGCCGTCATCGCCTGGTCCGCCGGTGCGCAGGCCGTCACGACGACCGCGCTCAGGCTGCGCCGCTCGGGTTACTCCCGGCAGACCACGGAGGCCGTGAACCTCCAGTTCCGCGGCGCCCCCGGCAACTTCGTCGTCGTACAGCCCTTCGAGGTGTGAGGCCCATGGACACCCAGACTCTCAGCGCGCACCGCGCCGCTTCGACCGGCGTCCGCATGAGCGTGCACAGCTCCAAGACGCTCAAGGTCACCATGGCCACCGGCCACGATCTGCTGGCCAAGGCCGGCTCGATGATCGCGTACGAGGGCTATGTGCAGTTCGACGGGGCGCCGGCCAGCCTGCGCCGTTCGGCGGAGGAGATGGTCAGCGGCGAGGGCGGCCGGCTGATGCTCTGCCGCGGTGACGGCGACCTCTATCTCGCCGACTACGGCGGCGACGTCCTCGTCCTCCACCTGAACGGCGAGGCCCTCTCGGTCAACGGCGCCACCCTGCTGGCCTGCGACGCCTCGCTGGAACTGACCATCGAGCCGGTCAAGGGGCTCGCCAAGCTGTCCGGCTCGGGCCTGACCAACCTGGTCATCCGGGGCACCGGCTGGGTCGCGCTGGTCAGCCGGGGCATTCCGATGGCTCTGGACTGCGCCGAACGGGAGACGTACGTCGACCCGGACGCGCTGATCGCCTGGACGACCGGCCTGGACATGAAGGCGCGCCGCACGGTCAAGGCGAGCGCCCTCATCGGCCGGGGCAGTGGCGAGGCCTTCCAGATCGGCTTCAAGGGACAGGGCTTCGTGGTCGTCCAGCCGAGCGAGGACACCGGCGACCGATTCAAGATCCGGGGCTGAAGGGAGCACCACGCACATCATGCACAGCACACTCTTCGCACACGTCCCGGTGGAGTCCACCGGCCGCTACACCCTGCAGAACCCGCAGCTCCTCAAGACCGACGTCACCCAGGGCAGCAGCGCCGTGCTCGCCCGCCAGGGCGCCATGGTGGCCTTCGAGGGGCAGGTGGAGTTCGACAGCCAGTACCGCAACCGCAGCTGGCGCAACGTCGAGCGGATGACGGGCGAGCGCCTGGAACTGATGCGCTGCAAGGGCAACGGCATCGTGTACCTCGCCAACCTCGCCCAGCACCTGCACATCATGGAGGTCGGCCGCGGCCTGACCGTCGACAGTTCCTACGTCCTCGCCTTCGACGGCTCTTTGGGCGTCGGCATCGTCGCGGTCGACAGTGCCGTGGAGATCGCGTCGGCGGGTGCCTACAACCTGGAACTGACCGGCTCCGGACAGGTCGTCCTCATGACCTCCGGCGAGCCGCTGGTGATGGAGGTGACCCCGGAGAAGAACGTCTGCTGCGACGCGGACGCCGTGGTCGCCTGGTCCACGTCCCTGCGGACCCAGCTCCAGGCCCCCACCTCCACGTCCGCCGTGTGGCGCCGCAAGGGCTCGACCGGCGAGGGCTGGGAGATGCAGTTCTCCGGCACGGGACACGTCCTGGTGCAGCCCAGTGAGCTGCTGCCGCCGCAGCATCTGCGCAACTCGGGGATGCTCGGCCAGTTCAACATGCGGGGGAACTCCCTCGGGGGCAGCAACGCCTGAGCCCCCGGCACCGCCCGGGAGGCAAACGTAAGGGGCGACCACCATGGTGGTCGCCCCTTACACACGTTCAGAGCCTGGCGCGGGTCGCCTCGAGCAGTCGTACGACCGACTCGTCCGCCACGGCCGCCACCTCGTCGTATCCGAACCAGCGCACGTCGAGCGACTCGTCGCTCACCGAGTGCGCCGCGCCGGGCGGGGCCACGACCGCGTACTGGACGTCGAAGTGGAAGTGGCACGGCGGCGGGATCGGATGCCGGTCCAGGCGCACCGGACCGCCCGGAAGGAGCGTCAGCCCCTCGACGCCGGACTCCTCCGTGGCCTCACGCAGGGCGGCCGCCCCCAGCGAGGCGTCCTGCGGCTCGCAGTGGCCGCCCGTCTGGAGCCACATGCGCAGCTTCCGGTGGAGGGTGAGCAGCACCCGCCCGCGTTCCGGGTCGATCACCAGGGCGCTTGCCGTGAGGTGACCGGCCCGGCATGCCTTCCACATGCCGTCCGGGTGTGCCGCGAGGTGGTCCAGGTAGGCCTGGCTCAGCTCTTGCTGGTCCTCGTAGCCCTTCAGTACGAGGACCGCGTCGTCGTACAGGCTCACTCGGTGTCGTCGCCCTTGTCCGCGTCCTTGGAGTGGTCCTTCTTCTTGAGGTCGGGCTTGTCGGCCGCCTCGCCGAGCATCTTGTCCAGCTCGGAGAAGTCCAGCTGCTCGCGGTGCACGAAGCCGTCCGGGTCGTCCAGGTCGGAGGCCGTGGGCAGCATGTCCGGGTGGGCCCACAGGGCGTCCCGGCCGTCCACACCGCGCGCGTCGGTGAGCGAGGCCCACAGACGTGAGGCGTCACGCAGGCGACGGGGGCGCAGCTCCAGGCCGATCAGCGTGGCGAACGTCTGCTCGGCCGGGCCGCCCGAGGCGCGACGGCGACGCAGGGTCTCGCGCAGCGCGTCCGCGGACGACAGGCGCGGCTTCGCGGCCGCGTGGACCACCGCGTCCACCCAGCCCTCGACGAGCGCCAGGGCCGTCTCCAGACGGGCCAGGGCGGCCTTCTGCTCGGGCGTGTCCTCCGGCTGGAACATGCCCTGCTGCAGGGCGTCCTGCAGCTGCTCGGGGTTCTGCGGGTCGAACTGACCGACCACGTCCTCCAGCTTGGCGGTGTCGACCTTGATCCCGCGCGCGTAGCCGTCGACCGCGCCGTACAGGTGCGAGCGCAGCCACGGTACGTGCGCGAAGAGGCGCTGGTGGGCGGCTTCCCGCAGGGCGAGATACAGCCGCACCTCCTCCTTCGGCACGCCGAGGTCCTTGCCGAAACCCTCGATGTTCACCGGCAGCAGCGCGGCCTTGCCGGCCGGACCGAGGGGCAGGCCGATGTCGGTGGAACCGAAGACCTCGCCCGCGAGGACGCCGACGGCCTGCCCGATCTGCGTGCCGAACATGGCGCCACCCATCGAGCGCATCATGCCGATCAGCGGGCCCGCCATGGCCTGCATCTCCTCCGGCAGGACGTCGCCCATGGCCGCGCCGACGCGCTCGGCGACCGGGTCCACGAGCTCCTTCCACGCGGGCAGGGTCGCCTCGACCCACTCCGCGCGGCTCCACGCCACCGCGGAGCCCGCGCCGGACGGCAGGGACGTCGCGTCGTCGAGCCACAGGTCGGCGAGCCGGACGGCCTCCTCGACCGCGGTGCGCTCGGCCGGGCCGACGCTCGCGTCCTTGGTGCCTTCCGCCGTGCCCTGGGAGACCGTCTGGCGGGCGATCTGCTTGGCCATGTCCCAGTTCACCGGGCCGCCCTCGTACGAGAGCATCTGGCCCAGCTGCTGGAAGGCGGCGCCCAGGTCGGTGGGGTTCAGCGAACCGAACATGGCGGCGAGGGGATTGTCCGCACCGGGGCCGCCAAAGCCTCCGGCACCGGGCAGCCCGCCGAAACCGAACGGGTTGGCCGGCCCCTGACCACCACCGCTCTCCTGGTCCTTCTTCTTGCCCTCGTCGCCGTCGTCCGGCTCCTCCGGCGGAAGGCCGAATCCGAATGGGGTGTCACTCACGGGATTCCTCGGCTGGTAAGGCCGTCGGTTGTCCGACGGCACGGCTGCCCGATAACACCACCCAGCGTAGACACCATGGGCGCTTCGGGCCTCGGTGCTTCGCCGACTCTCGGCCTGCGGCAGGATGGATGCCACCTGGTACGTACGCGTCACGCGCGTCCGTACTGAAGACAACCGCTGGAGACGCCCGGTGAGTTCCCCAGATCCGCAGGTTCGCGCAGCGCGAAACCACTCAACCACGTCCGGTGTGCGCGGGCCCGTCGTCGCGGTCACCGGTGCCGCGTCCGGCGTCGGCGCACTGCTCACCGAGCGGCTCGCCGCGTCGGACGAGATCAAGCAGGTCATCGCCATCGACGAGCGGCGCGGCGAGTGCGCGGCGGCACAGTGGCACATCCTCGATGTGCGGGATCCGGCCATCGCGGAGAAGCTGCGCGGCGCCGACGTGGTCGTGCATCTGGCCCTCGACCTGGACCTGGAGACCGACGCGGCCGCCCGTACGGCCTACAACGTAAGAGGGACACAGACCGTGCTCACGGCTGCCGCGGCGGCCGGGGTGCACCGGGTCGTGCTGTGCACGTCGGCCATGGTCTACGGCGCCCTGCCGGACAACGAGCTGCCGCTCTCCGAGGACGCGGAACTGCGGGCCACGGCGGAGGCGACCGGGGTCGGGGACCTGCTGGAGATCGAGCGGCTCGGGCGGCGCGCCCCGCGGGCGCACCCGGGGCTCAACGTCACCGTGGTCCGGCCGGCCGTGCTGGTGGGGGAGACGGACACCGCCCTGACCAGGTACTTCGAGTCTCCTCGGCTGCTGGTCGTGGCCGGCTCGCGGCCCGCTTGGCAGTTCTGTCACGTCGAGGATCTGTGCAGCGCTCTGGAGTACGCCGCCCTGGAGAAGGTCGACGGGGAACTCTCGGTCGGATGCGACGGCTGGCTGGAGCAGGAGGAGGTCGAGGAGCTCAGCGGGATCCGGCGGATGGAGCTGCCGTCCGCCGTCGCTCTGGGAGCGGCGGCCCGGCTGCACCGGATCGGGCTGACGCCGTCTCCGGCGGGCGACCTGGCGTACACGATGTACCCCTGGGTGGTGAGCGGGAGCCGGCTGCACGACGCGGGATGGCGGCCGCGGTGGACCAATGAGGAAGTGCTCGCGGAACTCCTGGAGGAGGTCTCCGGACGGCACACCGTGGCCGGGCGGCGGCTCGGGCGCAAGGACGCGACGGCGGCGGGCGCCGCGGGGGCGACGGTGGCTCTGCTGGGCGCGGCGGCGGTGGTGCGGCGGGCTCGCAAGGCTCGCCGGCGGATCTGAGGCGTGCGGGGAGTGTCCTCGTGAGGTGCGCGGCGTGCGGGCCGAGCGGGGGTGGGTCGCGCAGCCCGGCGCCGACGGGGTGCCGCCTGCGCCCACCCGTGCCACCCTGCGGCACGACTGCCCGCAGGTCGACGGGGGCCATCTGCCGACGGGAGCGGTACGTCGCCTGTAGGAGACTCCGAACCCGCACGCGTGCGTGCCGGGCGATGACGCTATTCCCCGTGTTCCGCGGCGTGCGGCACGATGGGGGCATGGCACCCACACAGGACCACCCCGGTGAGCAGGCCGCACAGGATCCCATCAAGCTCCTTGCCATCCGGGAGACGCCTCTCTCCCTGGACGAGGTGTTCCGGGCCGTCGGGGACGATGCCGCGGGCGGGACCGCGCTGTTCGTCGGGACGGTGCGCAATCACGACGAGGGCGCCGATGTCGACGCGCTCGGCTATTCGTGCCACCCCAGTGCCGAGGCCGAGATGCGGCGGATCGCCGAGAAGGTCGTCGCCGAGTACCCGGTGCGGGCCCTGGCCGCGGTGCATCGGATCGGGGACCTCGGGGTCGGCGATCTCGCCGTCGTGGTCGCCGTGTCGTGCCCTCACCGTGGTGAGGCCTTCGAGGCCTGCCGCAAGCTGATCGACGACCTCAAGCACGAGGTGCCCATCTGGAAGCACCAGAAGTTCTCCGACGGCACCGAGGAGTGGGTCGGCGCCTGCTGATCCCGCCTCACCGCCTGTGACGAACTGTCCGGTTGCGTAACCGCACCCCTGGCGTGAGCGTTGTCAGTGCGGACGGTTAATCTGCTGATCAGTCAGTTGCGGTCACTCATCGGGGTTGGGAGGACGGCATGGCGGCGCTCGCCTGGTTGTTGATTCCGCTTGTGGCTGCGGTCGGCGCCGGTCTCTGGGGCGGTTGGGCCACTCGGACCAGAAAGGTGCGCGGTGACGGTCCCGAACTCGACGGGTACGCCCGTTTCCGTGCCGCCATGGAGAAGCCCCGGTCCGGCACGTGACCCGGGCGCGGCCCTGACGGTGCGCTGACAGAGGCGTCCCGTACTGTCGTGCCATGCCACGCCGCACCGCGACGATGCTCGCCTCCACCCTGATGCTGATCGCGCTCCTGTGCGCGGGAGTCTTCATCAACGTCCCGTACGCGGAGATGTCACCGGGTCCGACGGTGAACACACTCGGGGACCACGACGGCGAGCCGGTGCTGCAGATCTCGGGGCGCAAGACGTACGCGACGAGCGGGCATCTGAACATGACCACCGTCCGGGTCACGAGCGCGGACTACAAGATGAACCTCGTCGAGGCCGTCTACGGATGGCTCGCGCACGACAACAAGGTCGTGCCGCACGACACGCTCTACCCGGACGGCAAGACGGAGGAGCAGTCCACCCAGGAGAACGCCGAGGAGTTCAGCCAGTCCCAGGAGAGCGCCAAGGTCGCCGCCCTGGAGCAGCTGGACGTGCCGGTGCAGTCCTGGGTGATCGTCTCGACCGTCGTCAAGGACTCCCCGGCCGAGGGCAGACTGCACGCCGGTGACGTGATCAAGGCCGTCGACGGCACGGCGGTGAAGGAGCCCGACGACGTCGCGAAACTGGTCACCAAGCACAAGCCCGGCCAGGACGTCGTCTTCACCATCGTGCCCGCCAAGGAACAGGCCGCCGCCGAGAAGGCGAACAGGACGGCGACCAGGACCGAGGACATCACCATCACGACGAAGACGTCCGACGACGCCGGCGACAAGCGCGCCATCGTCGGGATCTCGGCGGGGACGGACCACACGTTCCCGTTCACCATCGACATCAAGCTCGCAGACGTGGGCGGGCCGAGCGCCGGGCTGATGTTCGCGCTCGGGATCTACGACAAGCTCACCCCGGGCAGTCTCACCGGCGGCAAGTTCGTGGCCGGTACCGGGACGATCGACGACGACGGCAAGGTCGGCCCGATCGGCGGCATCGAGATGAAGACCGTCGGCGCACGCAGCAGGGGCGCCCAGTACTTCCTCACGCCCGCCGACAACTGCGCGGCCGCCGCGAGCGACACCCCCGAGGGACTCACCCTCGTCAAGGTGAAGACCATCCACGACGCCCTCGGCGCCCTCAAGGACATCCGCTCCGGCGACACCGACGACCTGCCGAAGTGCACGACCAAGGGCTGACGGGTTCGGTCTCGTACGCGGCTGGGGGCGCCCTTCAAGAAGAAGGGCGCCCCCATCGCCGTACCGGAGGCGATCGCCGTTACCGGAAGACGATCGCCGTAGCGAAGACCTCAGTCCTCGAACGTCGCCGACAGCGCCTCGGCAAGGCCCGGCACCAGGTCGCCGCCTGTGAGGACCTCCGTCGGGGAGTCCTTCTCGCGCAGTCGCAGGGCCGAGTCGCGTGCGCCGTCCCGCAGGACGGCGACCGTCATGCGGACCTCCTGACGGTCCGGATGCTCGGCCACCCACCGGGCGAGCTTCTTGTCGCTCAGCCCCTCCGGGACCGACGCCTCCGCCGACGGCGGCAGCATCAGGCGCTCCACCGTGAGCGCGCAGCCGACCACGGCGTCGGGCCAGGCGATCGTGCCGAGGAACTCGTCGAGCGGTTTGCCCGCGGGGATCTCCTCCTGCTCGATGGGGGTGAGGCCGGTGGTCTGCTGCTCCGCGTCGAGGCCGAGCTGGGCCGCGAGGGCGGGTTCCTGGGTTCGCAGCCGGGCGGTGTCTACGAGGGCGAAGAGGCGGGCGGGCTGGTCCCAGCCGAGGCCGGAGGCGTACTCGTCGATCTCGAGAACGGCCCGGGTCAGCGGGCTCGCCGCCATGGGGGTGTTGGACATGGTCACAATCCTCTCTCGTTCAGGGCCGGAATCGGGAACCGAGTAAAGCGTGAGTAAGTTGCATAGGTGGGGGCCTACGATCACGAGGCCCACGGACGGCCCGTGATCACGCGGGTCTGACAGACCAACAGCGAACTTCGAGGTGCGCACCTTGGCTTTCCAGATGCCGGACCGCGGCGGAGGCCCGACGGGGCCACGGATCAGAGTGGGCCGCCCGTCCCGGCGTGTCCGGACCCTGCTCATGACATTGGGCGTGCTTGCCGTGCTCGGCATGGCGTTCACCATGTTCGCCGGGTTCTGGACGGACTGGCTCTGGTACCGGTCGGTGAACTACTCGTCCGTGTTCACGACCACCCTGTGGACCAAGATCGGACTCTTCTTCGTCTTCGGTCTGCTGATGGCCCTGGCGGTCGGTCTCAACATCTGGCTGGCCCACCGGCTGCGCCCGCCGCTGAGCGCCATGTCGATGGAGCAGCAGAGCCTCGACCGCTACCGCATGGGCATCGCGCCGTACAAGCGGTGGCTGCTCATCGGGATCACCGCCCTGGTGGGCCTCATCGCCGGCGCCTCGGCATCAAGCCAGTGGCGGACCTGGCTGATGTGGGTCAACGGCGTGCCCTTCAACCAGAAGGACCCGCAGTTCCACCTCGACGTCTCCTTCTACGCCTTCGACCTGCCCTGGTACCGGTTCCTGCTCGGCTTCGGCTTCGCCGCCGCGATCCTCTCCGTGATCGCCGCCGCGCTCACCCACTACCTGTACGGCGGGCTCAGGGTCACCTCCCCCGGCGCGCGTGCCACGGCCGCCGCGACCGGGCACCTGTCGGTGCTGCTGGGCGTCTTCGTCGCCCTGAAGGCGGTCGCGTACTGGCTGGACCGCTACGGACTGGCCGTGAAGTCCAGCGACTTCAAGGCCACCGACAGCTGGACCGGCCTCAGGTACGTGGACGCCAACGCGTACCTGCCGGCCAAGACGATCCTGTTCTGCATCGCCGTCATCTGCGCCGTGCTGTTCTTCGCCACCCTGTGGCGGCGGACCTGGCAGCTGCCGGTGATCGGCTTCGGTCTGATGGTCCTCTCCGCCATCCTCATCGGCGGCCTGTACCCGGCGATCGTCCAGAAGTTCCAGGTCCAGCCCAACGAGCAGGCCAAGGAAGCGCCGTACGTCGAGAAGAACCTCAAGGCGACGCGTGACGCGTACGGCATCGACGACACCAAGGTCACCGAGTACGCGGGCAAGTCCACCACCACGGACAAGACCAAGCTGCGTGACGACGTCGACAGCACGGCCAGCATCCGTGTCATGGACCCGAACGTCGTCTCGCCGACGTTCCAGCAGCTCCAGCAGATGCGTAACTACTACGCGTTCCCGACCAACCTGGACGTCGACCGCTACAGCAAGGACGGCAAGGACCAGGACACGGTCATCGGTCTGCGTGAGCTGAACCTCAACGGCATTCCGAAGAACAACTGGATCAACGACCACTTCCGTTACACCCACGGCTACGGCGTGGTCGCCGCCAAGGGCACCACGGCCGACGCCGAGGGCCGTCCGGTCTTCACCGAGTCCGACCTGCCGTCCAAGGGCGACCTCGGGACGTACCAGCAGCGGATCTACTACGGCGAGAAGACCACCACGTACTCGATCGTCGGCGGTCCCCAGAAGGAGATCGACTACTCCGACGACAGCGGCGAGAAGACGTTCAGCTACACGGACGCCAGCGGGGTCAACCTCTCCAACCCGGTCAACCGGGCCGCCTACGCGGTGGCGTTCAGCGAGCCGCAGATCCTGTACTCCGGAGCCATCGGCGAAGGGTCGCGGATTCTGTACAACCGCACGCCCAAGCAGCGCGTGGAGGCGGTGGCCCCCTGGCTGACCATCGACGGTGACGCCTATCCGGCGGTCGTGGACGGCAAGATCCAGTGGATCGTCGACGCGTACACGACGACGAACGGCTACCCGTACTCCTCGCGTACGACCCTCGGTGACACGACGGCCGACTCGCTCACCGCGACGAACAACTCGCGCGCGGTGGTGGCCCAGCAGAACCAGGTCAACTACATCCGCAACTCGGTGAAGGCGACCGTCGACGCGTACACCGGTCAGGTCAAGCTCTACCAGTGGGACACCCAGGACCCGGTCCTGAAGACCTGGATGAAGGCCTTCCCGGGCACGGTGAAGTCCAAGGGCGACATCTCCGAGTCGCTGATGGCTCATCTCCGGTACCCGCAGGACCTGTTCAAGGTCCAGCGTGAGCTGCTCAGCCGCTACCACGTCGAGGACGCGGACACGTTCCTCAGCGGCAGCGAGGTGTGGCAGGTGCCGGACGACCCGACGAACAAGTCGGGTGACGCGGTGCCGCCGTACTACCTGAGCATGAGAATGCCCGACCAGCCGGCGCAGGCGTTCTCGCTGACGACCACCTTCACGCCCAACGGGCGGGACAACCTCAGTGCGTTCATGGCGGTCGACGCGGAAGCGGGCACTCCCGACTACGGCAAGATCAGAATCCTGAAACTGCCGACCAGTACGACCGTCAACGGGCCCAAACAGGTGCAGAGCCAGTTCAACTCCGAACAGGACATCGCCGAGTCCATCAGACTTCTGCAGGGCGGCGACTCCGACGTGGAGTACGGCAACCTGCTGACGGTGCCACTCGACGGAGGACTGCTCTACGTGGAGCCGGTCTACGTACGCGGTGGTGGACTCAAGTACCCGCTGCTGCGCAAGGTGTTGGTGACCTACGGAGGCAACACCGCCTTCGAGGACACCCTCGACGAAGCCCTCAACAAGGTCTTCGGAGCGCAGGGTCCGACCACCGAGCCACCGGACGAGGGTGAGAACGACGGCGGCACGACCACACCACCGCCGACATCCAGCAACCCGACGGTCCAAGCCGCGTTGGACGACGCGCAGAAGGCCTTCGACGCCGGCCAGGAAGCCCTGAAGAAGGGTGACTGGGAGGCGTACGGCCGGGCCCAGAAGGACCTGGAAGACGCACTGCAGCGGGCCGAGGACGCGCAGGCCGCGGCCGACAAGACGGGTGGTGGCAGCACCAGCAAGCCCCGTCCCAGCGGCAGTCCGAGCCCGAGCGGCAGTCCAGACAGCGGCTGATCAAAAGCCCACCCCGCGCCGTGATACGGTTGCAGAACAACGGCGCGGGGTGGAGCAGCTCGGTAGCTCGCTGGGCTCATAACCCAGAGGTCGCAGGTTCAAATCCTGTCCCCGCTACCAAAGGCCGACGATGAGAGTCGTAGGCCAACGAAGGCCCGGATCCTGAAAAGGATCCGGGCCTTCGTGATGTGCGAACGCATGTGCCGACACGAGGGACGGCCGTGCCGCCGTGGGGAGTTGGGCGGTTCGTGTTTGACTTGTCTCTCTGTGGGCATGTCGACAAAACGCTGAAGTGACCTCACTGGCTGCGGTATACCAGGTGTACCCAGGTTGCAGGTGGTGCGACGATGGACGTTATGGGGGACAAGGCAACTCTGTTCGAGACAGGGCGTTTTGTGCAACCTTCCGGGCGGGACGAGGCCGGGGAGGTGGTCGAGGGTGTCGCCGAGGACGCGGCCGAAGAGATCCGTCGGCGGATCGCCGCCGAAGCCGGTGACGTCGAGGCGATGAGCGTCCTCGGGGCCATGCTGCTGCGCCGCGGTGATCTCGACGGAGCCGAGCCCCATCTGCGTGCCGCCACCGCGGGCGGGGACCGGGCCGCCGCCAACAACCTGGGGGTTCTCCTCCACCAGCGTGGGTACGCCGACGACGCCGCCGGATGGTGGCGGATCGCCGCCGTCGCCGGGTCCGCCGCGGCGGCGCACGCGCTGGGCCGCCACCACCGGGAGCGGGGCGACGAGCCGGCCGCGGAGTACTGGCTGCGCCAGTCCGCCGAACAGGGGCACGCGCTGGGCGCGTACGCCCTCGCCGACCTGCTGGAGCATCGCGGGGACGCCGGAGCCGAGCTGTGGATGCGGTCCGCCGCCGAGCGGGGGCACCGGGAGGCCGCCTACCGGCTGGCCCGGGCGCTTGATCGCAAGGCGATGGGTGAGGGGGACGCCGGGGGTGGCGACGGTGCCTCCGGTGTTTCGGGTGCCTCCGGTGCCTCCGGTGCATCCGGTGCGACCGGTACCTCCGGTGCTTCTGCGACGGAAGAGGCCGAGCAGTGGTACCGGCAGGCCGCCGCGCGCGGGCACCGGCGGGCCGCGCTGCACCTCGGGGCGATCCTGGAGAGGCGCGGCGAGCTCAAGGAGGCCGGCCGCTGGTATCTGACCTCCGCCAAGGACGGTGAGGCGCGGGCCGCCTGCGCGCTCGGGTTCCTGCTGCGGGACGCCGGGGACACCGAGAGCGCCGCCGTGTGGTGGCTGCGGGCCGCGCAGGACGGCGACGGCAACGCGGCCAACGCGCTGGGAGCGCTGCACGCCGAGCGCGGCGAGCCGCAGACCGCCGAGCGGTGGTACCGGGCGGCGATGGACGCGGGTGACGACAACGGGGCGTACAACCTCGCCCTGCTCTGCGCCGAGCAGGGGCGCACCGCGCAGGCCGAGCAGTGGTACCGGCGGGCCGCGTACGCCGGTCACCGCGAGGCGGCCAACGCACTGGCCATCCTGCTGCTGCAGGGCGGGGACGCGACGGGAGCGGAGCCGTGGTTCTCCAAGGCCGCGGAGGCCGGGAGCGTCGACGCCGCGTTCAACCTGGGGATCCTGTTCGCCGGGCGGGGCGAGGACGCTGTCGCGCTGCGGTGGTACGAGCGGGCGGCGGACGCCGGGCATACGGAAGCGGCGCTTCAGGTCGGGATCGCGCGGTTGCGGGACGGGGACGAGCGGGAGGCCGAGCGGTACCTGCGGTGTGCGGCGGGGGGTGGCAGCGCCGAGGCGGCGTACCGGCTGGCCACCGTGCTGGACGCGCGGCGGCCGCCGGTGCCTTCCCATGAGCTCGGCGAGACGGTGCACGAGAAGAGCGAGTGCGAGGAGTGGTACGAGCGGGCGGCTTCGCTCGGGCATCGGCGGGCGCAGGTGCGGGTCGGGATGCTGGCCGCGGCTCGGGGGGACGTGGTGGAGGCCGCGCGGTGGTACCGGGAGGCCGCCGAGGCCGGGTCTCGTAATGGCGCGTTCAATCTGGGGCTGCTGCTGGCTCGGGAGGGGAGCGAGCCGGAGGCCGCGGTGTGGTGGACCCGGGCGGCTGATGCCGGGCATGGGCGGGCCGCGTTGCGGCTGGCGCTCGTCTACGCGCGTCGGGGGGAGCTGGCGGAGGGGCAGCGGTGGGCTGACCGGGCGGTGGTGCTTGGGCCGGGGGAGGTTGCGGAGCGGGCGGCACGGTTGCGGGACGCGTTGCGGCAGGAACTGTCGGCGTGACGCTGCGCTGAGCCGGGGCGGGGTTTGTGGTGCCGGGGCTGTGGTGGGCGCGGGGTTGTTCTCGCCCCCGCCGCCCCTACCCGTCCCATCCCCAGGGGCTCCGCCCACTTCGACCCCGCCAGGGGGCTCCGCCCCCTGAACCCCGGCGGGGACTGCGTCCCCTGCACCCCTGAACCCCGGCGGGGACTGCGTCCCCTGCACCCCTGGCTCCGGCGGGGACTGTGTCTGCTGCACCCCTGGGCTCCGGAGGGACGCGTTCCCTGCGCCCCTGGGCTCCGGCGGGGACTGTGTCCCCTGCACCCCTGGGCTCCGGCGGGACGCTTTCCCTGCACCCCTGGGCTCCGGCGGGACCTGTGTCCCCTGCACCCCTGGGCTCCGGCGGGACGCGTTCCTGCACCCCTGGCTGGGCTGTGTCCTCTGGCCCCAGGGGGACTGCGTCCCCTGGACTCCGCGGTGGGCGGCGCCCCCTGCACCCCTGGTGGGCCTGCGGTCCTTGCAGGGCCCCGGCGGGACCGCGTCCCCTGTGCGCCTAAGGCCTCGGCGCGGGCCGCGCCCTCTGCAGTCCTGGTTGGGCTGCGCCCCGTGCGCCCCTGGTTGGGCGGCGGTCCTTGCAGGGCCCCGGCGGGGGACCGCGCCTCTGGACGCCGGCGCGGGCTGCGCCTCCCGCACTCCTGGCTGGGCTGCGTCCCTTGGGCCCGGGCGGGGGCTGCGTCCCCTGGATTCTGGCGTGGGCTGTGCCTCCTGCACCCTTGGATGGGCTGCGCCCGCTCGGTCCCGCAGGGGCTGCTTCTCTCGCCCCGTCCGGGTTCTCCGTCCCCAGGTGCCGGTGAAGGCTGCTTTCGTGGGGCTTCGGCCGGGGTGGTGTTCCGGGGCGGGTCCTCGGGCGTCGGGCGGGCCGTAGGGGTGGGTGCGGGGGGTGTGACCTGCGCCGATGGGGGGTGGATAATCGATTTGCCTCTGTTGGCTCTCTTGACGTAGTGTTCCATTCATCGACGCGGGGTGGAGCAGCTCGGTAGCTCGCTGGGCTCATAACCCAGAGGTCGCAGGTTCAAATCCTGTCCCCGCTACTGAAGGCCGAGGGCCGGAATCCAGAAATGGGTTCCGGCCCTCGGTGTTTGGCGGGAGCGACGGGTCAGGGGCGGTGGCCCACCGCCTCCTCGTACAGGGTTCTGGTCACCGTTCTCGACTCCGGTAGGGGGTCTCCTTCGGTCACGCCCTGGGCTCGGTACGCGGACTGGAGGCGGTCCGTGGTGCCGGTGCGGATCTCCCAGTCCATGCGGAGGGACGGGGTGGACCTGAGGATCGCCTCGTCGGCCTTCAGGAGCTTGGCCAGGTAGGAGACGAAGGCGGCGTCCCGCTTGTAGTCGGACGTGAAGTACGTGTTGATCGTGCGGACGTAGGCCCGCAGCAGGGCCACCCCCGCGTCCACGTCGTCGTTCAGCAGGCTCGGGCCGTACAGCATGCCGCCGAGGGGCTCGCCCCGCGGTTGACCGCCGAGGAAGGCGTATCCGGGTTCGCCGTCGACCTTGCGCCAGACCGGGTCGAGGAGCCAGGCGGAGTCGACGCCTCCGTTCTGGAGGGCGGTGAGGACGTCGGCCGAGCCCAGTTGCGCGTACTGGATCCTGTCGAGGCCGCCGCCGTGCTTCTCCAGCGCCTTCTCCATGGGGTACGCGATCACGGAACCCTTGCCGATCATCGTGCCCAGCCTGCGGCCGGCCATGGCCACCCGGTCAGGGCTCTCGCCCTTCTTGAGGCGCACCCACAGGCCGCTCTTCGACTGCGGGTCGGGCGAGAAGTTGCCCGCGACCCACCTGATGCCGAAGCCACCCCGGATGCCGTTCATGACGGCCGCCTCCGGCGCCGCCCACTGCGCGTCGATGTCCCCCTTGGCCAGGAGGGGGAGCGCGTCTGGCGTGGGCAGCACCTTCAGGGTGACGTCCAGGCCTTCCTTCTTGAACTCACCTTTTTCCAGGGCCACTTGGAGGGGTGCCACGTACTCGGCGCTCAGCGTCCCCGTCGCGATCGTCAGCTTGCGGGGCTTGGTGAGGGGCCGCGGGGGAGGGGCGCCAGGTTGGCAGCGGGCCGGTGAGCGGTTCGGGGAGAGGTCGGCGGGGTCGGTCCAGGAGGTGTCGCCGCATCCCTCCACCGGGCGGATCGTGCGGTCGCCCGCGCCCGCCTTCGGTTCGGAGCCCGACTCGTACGGCGACGAGCAGCCCGCCGACGCCAGCAGCGCGGCGGCGACGACCACGGCGGCGTACGCACGTCCACGTCCCCTCATGACTGCCCTCGTCCGCGGTCCCGGGGTGCCCACGGCGTGAGCAACCGCCCCACGATCCGTACCAACTCGGAGAACACGACGCCCAGTACGGCCACACAGACGATGCCGACGAACATCACGTCGTTCTGGAAGAGCGCGCGCGAGTCGAAGATCAGGTGGCCCAGGCCGTTCGTGGCGGCGATCTGCTCCGAGGCGACGATCACCAGGACGGCCACGCCCGCCGCTATCCGCGCGCCCACCAGGACGGACGGCAACGAGGCCGGCAGCAGTACGTGGCGGAACATCTGCCACGGGGAGGCACCGAAGACCCGGCCCGCGTCGCGGTGGCCGGTGGGGACGGTGATCACCGCCGACATGGTCGAGATCCATACGAAGAAGAAGACCGTCGTCGCCACCAGGGCCACCTGCGGGCCCTCGCCCAGGCCGAACATGTTCAGGAAGACCGGGAGCAGGGCCAGTTTGGGGACGACGTACAGGGCGTCCAGCAGGGGTTCGAGGGCCGCTCGGACGAGGGAGAGGGAGCCCATCAGGAGGCCCAGCGCGTAGCCCGCCGCGGTGCCGAGCGCGTAGCCGGCCAGGACACGCTGGAGCGTGGCCCACACGTCCGGCCACAGGTCTCCGGCCGCCGCCCGGTCCCAGCCGTCGGCGAGGATCGTGGACGGGGCCGGGTAGACGCGGTCGTCGATCCAGGCCTGGGTGGCGGCCAGTTGCCAGAGGAGGATCAGCAGCAGCGGGACGGCCGCGGCGAGCGACAGTTCCAGGGCACGCCTACGGCGGTGGGTGCGTACGGGGTGGAGTTCCCGGGGGCCTGGGCGGCGCACGAGGACCGAGGTCCGGTCGGGGGTGGTCGTCGTCATGCCGGCAGCGCCTCCTTCCGCAGGAGGTCCCACAGATCGCTCTTGAGGGAGGTGAACTCGGGCGTGGAACGGATGTCGCCGGTGCGCGGTCGCGGGAACGGAGGGCGGTGTTCGGCGATGATCCTGCCGGGGCGGGCGGACATCACCAGGACGCGGTCGCCGAGGACGATCGCCTCCTCCAGGCTGTGCGTGATGAAGAGGGTGGTGGTGTGGGTGGTTTGGGTCAGCTCCAGCAGCTCCTCCTGGAGGATCATGCGGAGTTGGGCGTCGAGGGCTGCGAACGGCTCATCCATGAGGAGGAGTTCGGGCTCGACCGCGAGCGCGCGGGCTATCGCCACTCGCTGGCGCATGCCGCCGGACAGGGCCGCCGGGTAGGCGTGCGCGAAGTCGGCGAGGCCCATGCGGGTCAGCCACTCGTCGGCGCGGGTGTTCGCCTCATGGCGCGGGACGCGCTGGATGTCCAGGCCGAAGCGGACGTTCGCGCGGACCGTCTTCCAGTCGTAGATGCCGTAGTCCTGGAAGATCATGGCGGCTGGGCGGGGACTGGACGTGCGGATCTCCAGGCGGCCGGTGCTCGGGCGGAGCAGGCCCGCCGCGATGCGCAGGAGCGTGGACTTGCCGCAGCCCGACGGGCCCACGAGGCAGACGAACTCGCCGGGGGCGACGGCGAGGTCGACGGGGCCGAGGGCGTCGACGGCGTGGGGCGCGCGGCCGAAGATGCGGGTCAGTTCGGTGGCGTGGAGTTTTGGGTGCGGATCTCCCACGGTTGCTCCTTGCGGAGTTCGGTACGGGGCGGGGGTCCGCACGACGATATGACGACCCGTCAGATACGGGAAGGGTGCGCGAAGGCCGTACACGGCCGAAAGCCCCGGCACCGAGTCGTCGGTGCCGGGGCTTTCGGAAGCGAGGGTGCTACGCCGCCGCGCAGGTCGGGCACACGCCTCGGTACGTCACCTCGACGTCCGAGACGGTGAAGCCGAAGCGCTCCGAGTCGGGGAGGTCGGCCAGCGGGTTGCCGCCGGGGTGGACGTCCCGGATGGTGCCGCACCGGGCGCAGACCAGGTGGTGGTGCGGCTGGTGCGCGTTCGGGTCGTAGCGCTTGGCGCGCTGGTCCGTGGCGACCTCGAGGACCTCGCCGAGGGAGACCAGCTCACCCAGCGTGTTGTAGACGGTCGCCCGGGAGATCTCGGGCAGCTTGGCGACGGCCCGCGAGTGGACCTCGTCGGCCGTCAGGTGAACGTGTTCGCCGTTGAGCACCTCGGCCACGACACGCCGCTGTGCGGTCATCCGCCATCCGCGTCCGCGCAGCCGTTCCAGAAGGTCACTCATGCGCATCAGCCTAACAGCAAGAGGGACCAGGTCGCGACCAGGTGTGACTTTGGATGCCTACTTGATTTGGACATTGTCTATTGTAGGATTGGCTTCGACATTGCATTGGCCGACGACGGGCTCGTGATCGAACGTCCGTCAGGCCGACGGAGCTACGGCAAGCGGCTGGAGGCCGCGGTCCAGGCCCTGCGCGGCCGAACGAACAACCAGCACTGGATCGCTTGTCGTGAGCGACGGGCCGGACTTCCCCGGGAAGGGAGGTCCGGCCCGTTCGCGTACGAGGACGGGTGCTAGGCCGGCACCTGCTGCCGGGCCGGGGCCCAGCAGCGGATGATGTCGCGGACGGAGACGATGCCGACCGGCTCGTCGTGGTCGAGGACGATGAGGTGGCGGAAGCCGCCGTGTGCCATGGCGCGGGCCGCCTCCTCCAGGGTCCAGGTCGGGGCGGCGAACACGACGTCGGTGGTGGTGTGGGCGTGGACGGGTTCCGAGTCCGGGCTCTGGCCGAGGCCGACCGAGTTGAGGACGTCGCGTTCGGTGAGGATGCCGATGCCGCCGGCGTCCGGGTCGTGGACGATGGCCGCGCCGATACGGCGGGCGGACATCAGGGCGGCGGCCTGCCGGAGGGTGTGGGTGGGGCCGATCGTGAGAACGACCGTGCTCATGGCGTCGCGGACCAGCATGGGTTCCGAGTCACCTCCTAGGAACCGCCGGGATAGTTCAGCGGTTCACAAGTTCACAAATGAGGGTGTCCTCAGAGTGGCAGGTAAAGCGGAGGTCAACAAGAGGGCGCGTGCGGCCGATTGACGGCGTGCACTCTCGTCTGCGCCCCTCAGTGCCGCTCGTTCAGATACCCCAGGAACTCGTCGTGCAGCAGCCCGTTCGACGCGGCCGCGTTGCCGCTGTGCGGGCCGGGGCGGCCGTCGAGGCCGGTGAAGGTGCCGCCGGCCTCCGTCACGACGATCGCGTTCGCGGCCATGTCCCAGAGGGAGAGTTCGGGTTCGGCGCACAGGTCGACCGAGCCCTCGGCGACCATCATGTACGGCCAGAAGTCGCCGTACGCGCGCGTGCGCCACACCTCGCGGGTCAGGTCCAGGAAGCCGCCCAGGCGCCCCTGGTCCTCCCAGCCGGTGAGCGAGGAGTACGCGAAGGAGGCGTCGGAGAGCTCCGAGACGCGGGAGACGTGCAGGCGGGAGGCCGAGGTGAGGCTGCGGCCCGAGAAGGCGCCGTGGCCCTTCGCGGCCCACCAGCGGCGGCCGAGGGCGGGAGCGGAGACGACACCGACGACGGGCTGGTAGCCGCCCTCCGCCGCCTCCATGAGGGAGATGAGCGTGGCCCACACGGGGACGCCGCGCACATAGTTCTTCGTGCCGTCGATCGGGTCGATGACCCAGCGGCGGGGCCCGGTGCCCTCGATGCCGTACTCCTCGCCGAGGATCGCGTCGCGGGGTCGGGCGCGCTGGAGCTGGCCGCGGATGATTTCCTCCGCGGCCTTGTCCGCCTCGCTGACCGGAGTCATGTCCGGCTTCGTCTCCACCTTGAGGTCGAGGGCCTTGAAGCGGGCCATGGTCGCCGCGTCGGCGGCGTCCGCGAGGACGTGGGCGAGGCGGAGGTCGTCGTGATAGTCCGGCATGTGACGAACGCTATCTGTCGGTGGTGGTGCGGGGCTACAGGGGGCCTGGTCATGGCGGTCGGCAGCGGGTGCCGGGCGGGGCCCGCCGGCGGTACGTGTGCTCACGCCTGTGGCGCCGGAAGGGCGCCCGCGGCTCGCGCATGCCGGCCGAGCGCCCCCGCGTGCCGTCGCGAACCCTTGACAGTGCCTCCGTGCGCGTCAAATCTGGGCGCAGTGCCGCTCGCCCCGGGAGGCGAAGATGCCTGCAGCGCGGGAATCCCTGCTGGACGCCGCTTACACGGCGCTGGCCCGTCGGCCGTGGTCCGCTGTGCGGATGGTGGACGTGGCGGCGGCGGCCGGAGTGTCCCGGCAGACGCTCTACAACGAGTTCGGGAGCAAGGAAGGGCTGGCCCGCGCCCTCGTCAGGAGGGAGGCGGACGGCTATCTCTTCGGGATCGAGCGCGCGCTCACCGCGACCGGCGACGCCCGCGACCGGCTGACCGCCACCGCCGAGTGGACCGCGTCGACGGCCCGCGACAACGCGCTCGTACGGGCCATGCTCACCGGCTGCTGGAGCGAGCGGCTGCCCTCGCCGACCCTGTCGGCGGTGCCGTCCTCCTCGGCCGTACCCGCACAGCGCCGGGCGGACGGCCCGCTGCCGTCACCCGGTGACTTCGTGGCCCTGGTGCGCGACCGGGCCGTGACGGTCCTCGCCGGACCCGGCACCCCGAAGTCGGACACCGTCGAACTGGCCCGCTCCTGCGAACTCGTCGTCCGCCTCGCCCTGTCCTGCGTGTCGGCGCCGCCCGGCGAGGGCGGCGTCGCGGATCTCGTCCACAGCGCCTTACAACGCCAGTTGGTCTTATAAGGTGTCGCGTCCTCCGGAGCGGGAGCGCCCCTCTGCCCGACCGGACCCGCTCAGTGGGCCGAGCCCGACAGCTGGAGGCCGATCACCCCGATGATCACCAGGCTGATCGAGACGATCTTCAGCGTGGAGACCAGGTCGCCGAGGAAGATCATCCCGTAGATCGCCGTCCCCGCCGCGCCGATCCCCGTCCACACGGCGTACGCCGGCCCCACGTCGAGCTTTCTCAGCGACAGGGTCAGCAGACCGAAGCTGCCGAGGGCGAAGACGCAGAACGCCACGGTCGGCCAGAGTCTGGTGAAGCCGTGCGACAGCTTCAGACAGACGGCGAAACCGGTCTCGAGCATCCCGGCCACGATGACCAGCAGCCACGCCATGTGCTGTCCTCCCGTAGATGTCCACGTGTCCCAGCGTTTTGTGACCGCTTCATCAGGTTTTGGTCAGGCTTGGATCCGGCTCGGTGCGATTATGCCCTTACCGGACCTACCCCGGGACAAACAACGCGGAGGTCAGTCGCCTTCCGTCCGCTCCTTCGTCGCCAGCATCCGGCGCAGCGAGTACAGCCGGGCCGGGTCCGCGTGCCCCTGCGCCACCCACGCGTCCAGCGCGCAGTCCGGCTCGTCGTGACTGCACGCGCGCGGGCAGCCCTCGGTGCCGGGCTCCAGGTCGGGGAAGGCCTGGATCACCCGGGACGGATCCACGTGGTGCAGGCCGAACGACCGCAGGCCCGGGGTGTCGACCACCCAGCCCGCGTCGCCCGCGAGCGGCAGGGCCAGTGCCGAGGTCGTGGTGTGACGGCCACGGCCGGTCACCGCGTTCACATGGCCGGTCAGCCGGCGGCGGTCCTCCGGGACCAGCGAGTTGACCAGGGTCGTCTTGCCGACGCCCGAGTGGCCCACGAAGGCCGTGATCCTGCCGTCGAGCTGCTCGCGGACCCGGCCCACCGCTTCACCGCTCTCCAGCTCCTCGCGGCTGGTGACGACGTACGGGATGTCCAGGTGGCCGTACAACTCCAGCAGCTTGTCGGGCGAGGCGAGGTCCGACTTGGTCATGACCAGGAGGGGTTCCAGGCCCGCGTCGAACGCCGCCACCAGGCAGCGGTCGATCAGGCGCGGGCGGGGTTCCGGGTCGGCGAGGGCGGTGACGATGGCGAGCTGGTCGGCGTTGGCGACGATCACGCGCTCGTACGGGTCGTCGTCGTCCGCCGTGCGGCGCAGGACCGACGTGCGTTCCCCGATGCGGACGATGCGGGCCAGGGAGTCCTTCTTGCCGGTCATGTCGCCGACGATGGCCACCCGGTCGCCGACCACGGCGGCCTTGCGGCCCAGCTCGCGGGCCTTCATCGCCATCACGATCCGGTCGTCGACCAGGCAGGTCAGACGACCCCGGTCGACGGTGAGGACCATGCCCTCGAGCGCGTCCTCGTGCTTGGGGCGGATGTGCGTACGCGGCCGGTTGCCCTTGCGGTTCGGGCGGGAGCGGATGTCGTCCTCGTCGGTGTGCTTGCCGTAACGGCGCATGGTGAGTCCCTACGCCCCGAGCATCCCGGTCCACAGGTCGGGGAAGTCCGGGAGGGTCTTCGCCGTCGTCGCCACGTTCTCGATCTGCACGCCCTCCACCGCCAGCCCGATGATCGCGCCGGCCGTCGCCATGCGGTGGTCCTCGTACGTGTGGAAGATCCCGCCGTGCAGTCGGCGCGGGCGGATGTGCAGGCCGTCGGCGGTCTCGGTGATGTCACCGCCGAGTTCGTTGATCTCCTTGGTGAGCGCGGCCAGGCGGTCCGTCTCGTGCATGCGCAGATGCGCGACGCCCCTCAGCGTGGAGGGGGAGTCCGCGAGCGCCGCGACCGCCGCGATGCCCGGGGTCAGCTCGCCGACCTCGCCCAGGTCGACGTCGATGCCGTGGATCGAGCCCGAGCCGTTGAACACCAGGCCGTACTCGGTGAGTTCGCAGGAACCGCCCATTTCGGTGAAGATCTCCCGCAGCCGGTCACCGGGCTGGGTGGTGCGGGCCGGCCAGTCGGGGACGAGCACCTTGCCGCCGGTCACCAGGGCCGCCGCCAGGAACGGCTGGGCGTTCGACAGGTCCGGCTCGATGGTCAGGTCCCGGCCGAGCAGGGCGCCCGGAGTGACCCGCCAGACGTTCGGCTCACCGCCCGACTCCGGGGTGTCCACCTGCGCGCCGACCGAGCGCAGCATGTCGACGGTCATCCGGATGTGCGGCATGGAGGGCAGCGCCGAACCGATGTGGCGGACCTCGACGCCCTGGTTGAAGCGCGGGCCGGAAAGGAGCAGGGCCGACACGAACTGGGAGGACGACGACGCGTCGATCTCGACCGTGCCGCCGTCCAGCGCGCCGCCGCCGTGGACCGTCAGCGGCAGCGCGCCGCGGCCCTCGTCGTCGATCCGGGCGCCGAGGACGCGCAGGGCGTCGATCACGCCGTTCAGGGGACGCTCGTACGACCTCGGGTCGCCGTCGAAGCGGATGGGGCCGTCGGCGAGCGAGGCGACCGGTGGCAGGAAGCGCATCACCGTGCCGGCGTTGCCGACGTCGACCGTGGCCGGACCGGCCAGGCCGGTGGGGAGCACGCGCCAGGCCTCGCCGGAGCCGTCGGGGCCGACACCTTCCTCGATGGCGACGCCCATCGCCCGCAGCGCGCCCGCCATCAGCAGGGTGTCGCGGGAGCGAAGCGGCCGGCGCAGCCAGCCGGGCTCGGAGGCGAGGGCGGCCAGTACGAGGGCACGGTTGGTGACCGACTTGGACCCGGGCACGTGGACCGTCGCGTCGACGGCTCCGCTTGCGTGCGGGGCGGGCCAGAGGGCGGTGTGTGCGGGGTTTGGGGCCATGGGGCCCACTTTAATGGTCGGCCGTGGTTCGGGTGCGGCGCCGTCGGGGCTGGTCGCGCCCCGTGGCGCAGCCGTATGCCGACCCGGCCGCGCGCCCCTGAGGAGGCCTTTCAGCCCTCCAGCAACCAACGGCCACCGCCTATCAGGGAACACAGTGAGACCGCGTGGAACAGGAACAGCCACAGCCCCGCCGGCACGTGCGTCAACCGCGACAACTGGTCCGCGTCCGAGTCCCCGGCCCCTCCGCGCGCCCGCTTCGCCTGGAGCTCGAACGCCGGTCGCACGCCGCCGATCAGCAGGAACCAGACCACCGCGTAGGCGAACGCCGCCTGGACCTGGGGTCCCGTCAGCCAGGACACCAGCACGAACGTGCCGCCGGTGACCAGGACCGTCACCGCGCCGTAGGCGTTGCGGATCATCACCAGCATCGCCACCAGCAGCAGCGTCGCCAGCCACAGAAGCGCGGTGATGTGGCCGGCGCCGAGGAGCGCGGCGCCGCCGAGGCCGAGCAGCGGGGGAGCGGTGTAGCCGGCGGCCGCGGTGAGGATCATGCCGATGCCGTGCGGCTTGCCGCGGCTGACGGTCAGGCCGCTGGTGTCGGAGTGGAGGCGTATGCCGGTGAGGGTGCGGCCGGTGAGCAGGGCGACCAGGCCGTGGCCGCCCTCGTGGGCGATGGTGATGGCGTTGCGCGCGACGCGCCACAGGACGTGCGGGACGACGACGGCGAGCGCGGCGACGAGGGTCGCGATCACCACCCACAGGTCGGGGTCGGGCTGGCCGCCGAAGACCTCGTCCCAGAGGGAGGCGAGCGAGTCGGATGCGGTGGTGGGCATTGTCGCGGTGGCTCCCGTAAGTCTCGTCGAATCTGGCAGTGTGGCACGTATGTGCGGACGGTATGCAGCGAGTCGTGGGCCCGAGGATCTCGCAGGAATCTTCGAGGTCGAGAAGTGGGAGCCCGAGGAGACATTGGCGCCCGACTACAACGTGGCCCCGACCAAGGAGGTCTACGCCGTCGTGGACCGCCCCCTCAAGGACGCGGACGACCCGAGGCCGGTTCGCCAGCTGCGCAAGCTCAAGTGGGGACTGGTCCCGTCCTGGTCGAAAACCCCCGAGGGCGGCGCCCGGATGATCAACGCCCGCGCGGAGACCGTCCACGAGAAGCCCTCGTACCGCCGCGCCTTCGCCACCCGGCGCTGCATCATCCCCGCCGACGGCTACTACGAGTGGGTCACCGGCACGCAGGAGCGGGACCTGGAGGTCGAGGGGAAGAAGAAGCGGCCGCGCAAGCAGCCGTACTTCGTGCTCCCCGCCGACGGATCGGTGTTCGCGATGGCCGGGCTGTACGAGTTCTGGCGGGACAAGACGCTGCCCGACGACCACCCGCAGGCCTGGTGGGTGACGTGCTCGGTGATCACCACGGAGGCCGAGACGAGCCCGCTGGCCGTCGCCCCCGCGGACGGGCCGCACGCCCTCGCCGACATCCACCCGCGCATGCCCCTGATGTTGACGCCGGACCGCTGGGACACCTGGCTCGACCCGTCCCGCACGGACGCCGACGACCTGCGCGAGCTGCTCGCCCCGCCGCCCGCCGGGCTGATGCGCGCCTACCCCGTCTCCACGGCCGTCAGCAACGTCCGAAACAACGGACCGGAGCTGCTGAAGGAGCTGGAGGGCCCCGAGGAGGGCACACTCTTCTGACGTGACGAAACAGACCACGCAGAGCATCGAGACCGACGCCGGGACCGCCCGCGTCACCTGGCACGGGGCGAAGAAGCCGCGGCTGCTGCTGGCCGTCAGCCATGGCGCCGGCGGCGGCGTCGAGGCCCGCGACCTCCAGGCCCTCGCGCGGGTGCTCCCGGAGCACGGCGTGACCGTCGCCCTCGTCGAGCAGCCCTGGCGGGTGGCGGGCAAGAAGGTGGCACCCGCGCCCAAGACCCTCGACGTGGGGTGGCGGGGGATCTGGCCCGCGCTGGCCGAGCCCGGCCTCCCGGTGATCTCCGGCGGCCGCAGCGCCGGCGCCCGGGTCGCCTGCCGTACGGCCGTCGAGCTCGGCGCGCACGCCGTTCTCGCGCTCAGCTTCCCCCTGCACCCGCCGGGCAGGCCGGAGAAGTCCCGCGCCGGGGAACTGCTCGGTTCCGGGGTGCCCACGCTCGTCGTCCAGGGCGGCAACGACCCGTTCGGCAGGCCGCAGGAGTTCCCGAAGGGGACGTACGAACTGGTCGAGGTGCCGTACGGCGATCACGGCTTCGCGGTGCCGAAGCGGGCGGGGATCGGCCAGGAGGAGGCCGTGACAGTTGTCACGGACGGGGTCGTGGAGTGGGCCCGGTCACTGACGTAAAGGCTCGGGAATGCTGAGCGGCGGAGCTCTGTTGAGCGGGACAGAAGTGCTGAGGAAACCGGCACCGACGTCGTAGGAGAGGAAGTCCGCCGCATGGGTTCGACCATCTGCCCGAGCCGCAGTAGCCGCGCCGACCTGGACTGGACGGTGCTGCATGCGGCCAAGGCCGCCCCGATTCGGGCGGCGGGCGGACCGGATCGTGTTCTATCCTCCGATTCTGGTGGGACCGGTCTCGGCCCCGCCCGAAATCTTGAGGAGGTGGGTCCGGTTCCCGGTACCGACGCAGGGACCGAACACGGCCAGGCGGAGCAGCCCGAGGGCCAGGGCAACGCGAACGCGGAGTCGAGCGCGGAGCGCAGTGCGCGCTTCGAGCGGGACGCGCTCGAGTTCCTCGACCAGATGTACTCGGCGGCGCTGCGCATGACGCGCAACCCGGCCGACGCCGAGGACCTGGTGCAGGAGACGTACGCCAAGGCGTACGCGTCCTTCCACCAGTTCCGCGAGGGCACCAACCTCAAGGCGTGGCTGTACCGCATCCTCACCAACACCTTCATCAACTCGTACCGCAAGAAGCAGCGCGAACCCCAGCGCTCCGCGGCCGAGGAGATCGAGGACTGGCAGCTCGCGCGCGCCGAGTCGCACATGTCGACCGGTCTGCGCTCCGCCGAGTCGCAGGCGCTGGACCACCTGCCCGACTCGGACGTGAAGTCAGCCCTGCAGGCGATCCCCGAGGAGTTCCGCATCGCCGTCTATCTCGCGGACGTAGAGGGCTTTGCGTACAAGGAGATCGCGGACATCATGGGGACACCTATCGGTACGGTGATGTCCCGGCTGCACCGGGGCCGCCGTCAACTGCGCGGCATGCTCGAGGACTACGCCCGTGAGCGCGGGCTGGTCCCGGCCGGCGCCGGAGAGTCGAACGAAGCGAAAGGCTCGGGCTCATGAGCTGCGGAGAGCCGCACGAAACGGATTGCAGCGAGATCCTCGATCATCTCTACGAGTTTCTCGACCGGGAGATGCCCGACACCGACTGCACCAAGTTCGAGCACCACTTCGAGGAGTGCTCGCCGTGCCTGGAGAAGTACGGCCTGGAGCAGGCCGTGAAGAAGCTGGTCAAGCGGTGCTGCGGGCAGGACGACGTGCCGACCGACCTGCGCTCCAAGGTCATGGGGCGGATCGAGCTGATCCGCTCCGGGCAGACCGTGCCCGAGCATGACGTGACAGCGACCCCGCAGGAGTCCTGAACTCCCGCCCGGGAACGGGCTGTCGTCACTCGAACGTGCTAATCCGCGGGTTATCGGCCCGTGGACTCCCCCCTCGCCGCCTTAGGCTCCGCACGCTGGACGGTCATGGCCGGGCTCGGGGGAGGGGCGTATGGAGGCGGTACCGGCACGGGCGCGCGTGTACGTGACCTGTGTGGTCCTCGGCGCCCTGTGCTGTCTGCTTCCGCCGCCCGTCGTGCGGACGCCCTGGTGGGCGGTCGTCCTGCTCGCCGCGCTCTACGGCGGCTGCGAGCAGGTCGCCGCCCGGTGGCGGTTCACCGCGACGTTCTACCCCGTGCTGCTCGCCGGCGCCTTCCTGCTGCCTCCGTCCGCCGCCGCCCTGGTGGTGCTGCCGGGGGCGTTGCTGTCCCGGGTCGAGCAGCGGCCGCGGTGGCTGCGGCGGCTCTGGCGGGCCGCCCAGCTCGTCGCCGCCGTGTGGGCGGCCGCGCGGGTGCACGAGGCGCTGGACGGGCGGGACGCCGTCCTCGCCTCCGACTTCCCGTACGCGCTCGCGCCCGCCGCGGCCGCGGTGCTGGCCTTCTGCCTGGTGCTGACCGTGCTGGACGGGGGCATCCTGGTCCTCGTCGAGCGCGTCCCGGCGCGCAGGGCCTGGCGGGGCCTGTTCGTCCGGTCGCTCGCACCCGTCGTCGTGCACGGGCTCGCCGGGCTGATGATGGCCGTGCTGTGGCGCAGTCCCTACGGGCCCGTCGCCGCCCTGCTCGTGCTGCTGCCGATGTGCGTGTCCTGGTGGGTGTTCGCCCAGTACCACCGGGAACGTGCCGCCCATCAGGCGACGATCCGGGCGCTCGTCCAGGCCGTCGACATCAAGGACCGGTACACGCGCGGGCACAGCGAGCGGGTCGGGCAGGCGTCGATGATGATCGCGCGTGAGCTGGGGATGCCCGACGAACGCGTCGAGGTGCTGCGGTTCGCCGGAATCCTGCACGACGTGGGGAAGCTGGGGGTGCCCACCCGGCTGCTGCGCAAGGACGGCCCGTTGACTCCCGACGAGCGGCGGGTGATCGAACTGCATCCCGAGTACGGGCACGAGATGGTGCGGGGGATCTCCTTCCTCGGCGAGGCCCGGGCGGCGGTTTTGCACCACCACGAACGGCTGGACGGCAGCGGCTACCCGTACGGGCTGGCCGGGAGCCAGATCCCGGAGTCCGCCCGGGTGGTGGCGGTGGCGGACGCCTTCGACGCGATGACGTCGAACCGCTGCTACAGCAGGGCGCGGCCCGTGCCCGTCGCCCTGGCGGAGCTGGAGCGCTGCGCCGGGACCCACTTCGATCCCCTGATGGTGACGGCTCTGGTCCGGGCGCTGAGCCGGCACGGCTGGCACCCCGCCGTCACCGCGGACGAGGCTCACGCGCCCCGCCCTCGCCCGCCGGCCCCCAGCAGGCCGGGAGCACGCCGATGACCGGCTGCCGGCGTGCGGCGACGAGCGGCTGCCGGCCCCCCTTCCTCCTCGTCCTCATCCACGGCTCGGCCGCCCTCCTCGCCGCCCTCTCCCTCGCCGCGACCCTCTGGACCGGCCTCGACGAGCGCGGCGCCGCCCTCGCCTTCGGGGTGCTGGTCACCGTCGGTGAGCTGAGCCGGTGGACCGGCGCGCAGGTCAGGGAGGCCGCGCCGCTCGGGGCCGCGGCGGCGCTGGCGTACGCGCTGCTGGGGGAGGACGCGGGGGCGCCGACGCGGCACGGTGTGGCTCAGGTCGTCGCCGTCGTCCTCGCCGCCTCGCTCCTCGGCGCGGTGCCGCACATCGCGCGCGGACAGCGCGGGACGTGCGACCATCTGGCCCGGCGGATCCTCACCGTCGGGTTCGCCGCCATCTGCTTCCAACCCCTCTACCACCAGGGCACGTTCCGCGACTGGGTCGGGCCCGCCTACGCGCTGCTGCTGCTCGCGCTGCTCTCTCTCACCGCGCTGTGCGACGCCGTGCTCGCCGCCGCGCTGGCACACTCCCGCACCCGGTGGCCCTTCGGACCGTTGCTGCGGGACGAGCTGCGGGCGCTGCTGGGGATCGGGTCGGCCGTCTGCGCGACGGGGGCCGTGATGGCCCTCGCGGTCGCCGTGGCGGGGCTGTGGGCGCTGCCCGTGTTCTCGCTGCCCCTGCTGCTCACCCAGATGTCCTTCCGGCGGTACGCGGCCGTCCGGGCCACCTACCGGCAGACCATCGCCTCCCTCGCCCGGGCCACCGAGATCGCCGGGTACACCCCGGCCGGGCACGCCCGCCGGGTCGCCGCGCTCGGGCAGGCCGTCGGGCGGGACCTGGGGCTCACCGAGCCGGAGCTGACCGTGCTGGAGTACGCGGCCCTGATGCACGACATCGGGCAGCTCAGCCTCGTCGATCCGGTTCCGGTGGGCGCCACGGCCGGGCTGCCCGCCGCGGAACAGCGCCGGATCGCGCTCCTCGGCGGGGCCGTCGTACGGCAGACCGGTGTGAATCCGCAGGTGGCGATGGTGGTGGAGCGGCAGGCCGACCCCTGGCGGGAACAGCCGGTCGCGGCGCGGGTCGTCCGGGCCGTGAACGCGTACGAGGAGAAGGCCCGGGACGCCGGGCCCGGCGGGCCCCTGAAGGCGCTGGAGGAGCTGCGGCTGGCGACCGCGGAGGAGTACGCGCCCGAGGTCGTCGAGGCGCTGGCCCGTGTCCTGTCACGGGACTGTCTGACCCTGCCCCTGGCTGGGTAACCCATGGGTAATGAGCGCCCTTCCAGCCGTACGTGGTTGGATGCGAATGAGAGGGTGTCCGGGGGCACAGCCAGCCCACTGAACGGAACTGGCAGGCGGGAATCGTGAGGATCTTCGGCAAGGGACGGAACCGGCCCTCCGCCTCCTGGCGGCAGGCCACAGATCGTGCGTTCACGCTGATCGGCGACGGTCGGTACGAGGACGCGGGGGCGCTGCTGACGCGCGCCGCCGACCTGGAGCCCTGGCTGTCCGAGTCCTGGTTCAACCTCGCCCTGCTCCACAAGTTCCGGCACGACTGGGAGCAGGCGCGGGCGGCCGGTCTCAGGGCCGTGGCCCTGCTGGACCGGGAGGCGGGGGCACCTGACTGGTGGAACGTCGGCATCGCGGCCACCGCCCTGCAGGACTGGCCGCTGGCGCGGCGGGCCTGGCAGGCGTACGGCCTGCGGGTGCCGGGCGGTGCCACCGCCGCCGGCGAGCCCGTCGGGATGGACCTCGGCAGCGCGGCCGTACGGCTGTCCCCCGAGGGCGAGGCCGAGGTGGTGTGGGGGCGCAGGCTGGACCCCGCGCGGATCGAGGTGCTGTCCATTCCGCTGCCGTCGTCCGGGCGGCGCTGGGGCGAGGTCGTGCTGCACGACGGGGTGCCCCACGGCGAGCGGACCACCGCCGCCGGGCACTCCTATCCGGTGTTCGACGAGATCGAGCTGTGGGCGCCCTCGCCCGTGCCCACCTGGGTGGTCCTCCTGGAGGCCGCCACCGAGGCCGACCGGGACGCCCTGGAGCAGCTCGCCTCCGACGCCGGCTTCGCCGCGGAGGACTGGTCCTCGTCCGTACGGCTGCTGTGCCGGATGTGCTCGGAGTCCCGGATGCCGTCCGACGAGGGCGACGGGGAGCATCTCGACCCGCACGACCACAGCGAGCCCGGGCATCCGGGGCCGCTCGGCCATGTGACCGACGGGCAGCTGTGGGTGCCGGAGCGGGAGTGCGGGGTGGCCGCGCCGGCCTCGCTGGTGCGCGGGCTGCTGGACGGGTGGGTCGCGGACAGCCCGGATTCCCGGGAGTGGCGGGACCTCGAAGAGGTCTGCTGAGGCCATGGCGCCTCGCCGTCCCCTTTAGGCTGTACTCGCAGAATTCCCAGGCATGCAGGAAGGCATACGTCGGTCATGGCGCAGCAGGACACCGATCAGCAGCACGCGGGCGTGCTCCCCGTGGACGACGAGGGCTTCGTCATCGACACCGAGGACACCGAGGAGCGCGAGAACGCCTGGCGTGAGCGCGGCACCTCGCGGCCGATCACGGTGGTGGGAAACCCGGTGCTCCACAAGGAGTGCAAGGACGTCACCGACTTCGGCGCGGAACTGGACCAGCTGATCGCGGACATGTTCGCCTCGCAGCGCACCGCCGAGGGCGTGGGCCTGGCCGCCAACCAGATCGGCGTCGACCGGAAGGTCTTCGTGTACGACTGCCTGGACGACGAGGGCAAGCGGCACGTCGGTGTCGTGTGCAACCCGAAGCTCGTCGACCTGCCCGCCGACAAGCGCCGCCTGGACGACAGCAACGAGGGCTGTCTGTCGGTTCCCACCGCGTACGCGCCGCTCGCCCGCCCGGACTACGCGGAGGTGACCGGGCAGGACGAGAGGGGCAACCCGGTCAAGGTGCGCGGCACCGGCTACTTCGCCCGCTGTTTGCAGCACGAGACCGACCACCTGTACGGGTACCTCTACATCGACCGTCTCTCCAAGCGCGAACGCAAGGACGCGCTGCGGCAGATGGCCGAGAACGAGCCCCGCTACCCCGTGGTCGCCAACGACTGAGTGCCCCGCCGCCTCACCACTCCCTTACGTACGGCGTCCGATCAGGAGGATCTTCCTGCTCGGACGCCGTTCGTCTGTGCGTCGTACATTCGATCCCTTGCGCTCTTCTAGTGATCCAGAACCAGTCACGCAAGTGGCGGATCTCAGCACTGTGGGGTAGTGAATGGAGCAAATCCGTTCCCAGATCGCTCAGTTGTGGTGCTGAATGGGATGAGCGGGGATACGCAACGGCGCACGCCCGGCACAGCGGGAGGGGTGGGTGCGCCAACTGGCGGCTGGAAGGGGTTTGTTCGTGCCTGCTTTCCCACACAGCACCACATCGACACCGACGGCGATCGCGGTTCCGTCGTCGCTCTCTCTCCCGGTGATCGAGGCAGCGTTTCCCAGGCAACTGCATCCGTATTGGCCCAGGCTCCAGGACAAGACGCGTACCTGGCTACTGGAAAAACGGCTCATGCCGGCCGACAAGGTGGAGGAATATGCCGACGGCCTGTGCTACACCGACCTGATGGCGGGGTACTACCTCGGTGCCCCCGACGAGGTCCTCCAGGCGATAGCGGACTACAGCGCGTGGTTCTTCGTCTGGGACGACCGCCACGACCGTGACATCGTGTACGGCCGTCCGGCCGCCTGGCGGCGGCTCAGGTTCCGCCTGCACGCGGCGCTCGACTCGCCACGGAACCACCTGCACCACGAGGACTCGCTGGTCGCCGGGTTCGCGGACAGCGTGCTGCGGCTGTACTCGTTCCTGCCGCAGAGCTGGAACGCCCGCTTCGCCCGGCACTTCCACGAGGTGATCGAGGCGTACGACCGGGAATTCCACAACCGCACCGAAGGCGTCGTCCCCGGTGTCGAGGAATATCTCGCGCTACGGCGACTCACCTTCGCGCACTGGATCTGGACCGATCTGCTGGAGCCGGCCGCGGGATGCCAACTCCCGGACGGTGTGAGGAAACACCCGGCATATCGGAGGGCGGCCCTCCTCAGTCAGGAATTCGCCGCCTGGTACAACGACCTCTGTTCGCTCCCCAAGGAAATAGCGGGCGACGAGGTGCACAATCTCGGAATCAGCCTCATCGCACACGAGGGGATGACCCTGGAAGATGCGGTCGCCGAAGTCCGGCGGCGGGTCGAGGAATGCGTGTGTGAATTCCTCGTCGCCGAACGCGACGCGCTGCGTTTCGCCGACGACCTCGCCGACGGAACGGTGCGCGGAAAGGAACTGAGCGTCGCCGTGCGGGCCTGTGTCGGCAATATGCGGAACTGGTTCAGCACCGTCTACTGGTTCCACCACGAGTCCGGCCGGTACATGGTCGACAGCTGGGACGACCGGTCCACGCCCCCGTACGTCAACAACCAAGCGGCAGGTGAGAAATGACCGTCGAATCTGTGAAGCCCGCGGCCCCACAAGCCCCGGAGCTGCGCGAGGCGCCCCTGGCGGGCGGCGGTGTCCCGGTCCTCGGGCACGGCTGGAAGCTGGCGCGCGATCCGCTCAGCTTCATGGCCCGGCTGCGCGACCACGGCGACGTCGTACGCCTCAGGCTCGGCCCCAAGACGGTGTACGCCGTCACCGCCCCGGCCCTCACCGGAACCATGGCGCTGAGCACCGACTACATCATCGCCGGCCCGCTGTGGGAGTCGCTGGAAGGCCTGCTCGGCAAGGAGGGCGTGGCCACCGCCAACGGGCCCACGCACCGGCGCCAGCGGCGCACCATCCAGCCCGCCTTCCGGCTCGACGCCATTCCCGCGTACGGGCCGATCTTGGAGGAGGAGGCGCACGCGCTGGCCGAGCGCTGGAAGTCCGGCGAGACGATCGACTGCACCTCCGAGTCCTTCCGGATCGCGGTGCGCATCGCGGCCCGCTGTCTGCTGCGCGGCGACTTCATGGACGAGCGGGCCGAGCGGCTGTGCGTCGCCCTCGCCACCGTCTTCCGGGGCATGTACCGGCGGATGGTGATTCCCGCCGGGCCGCTCTACCGGTTGCCACTTCCGGCCAATCGCCAATTCAACCGCGCACTGGCCGATTTGCATCTCCTCGTCGACGAGATCGTCGCCGAACGAAGGGCATCTGGTCAAAAGCCGGACGATTTGCTGACGGCATTGCTGGAGGCGAAGGACGACAATGGCGAGCCCATCGGGGAACAGGAGATCCACGACCAGGTCGTCGCCATACTCACGCCCGGCAGCGAAACCGTCGCGTCCACGATCATGTGGTTGCTCCACGTCCTCGCGGAACATCCGGAACACGCGGACAGGGTGTGCGCGGAAGTCGAATCCGTCACCGGCGGGCGTCCGGTGGCATTCCAGGACGTCCGGGCGCTGAGGCACACGAACAACGTCGTCGTCGAAGCAATGCGTTTGCGGCCCGCCGTATGGATTCTGACGCGACGGGCGGTGCGGGACACCGAACTCGGTGGCTGCCGCATCCCGGCCGGTGCCGACATCATCTACAGCCCGTACGCGATCCAGCGCGACGGCCGGTCCTACGCGGACAACCTGGCGTTCGACCCCGACCGCTGGCTTCCCGACCGGGTCAAGGACGTGCCGAAGTACGCCATGCGCCCGTTCAGCGTGGGCAACCGCAAGTGCCCGAGCGACCACTTCTCGATGGCCCAGCTGACGCTCATCACGGCGGCGCTGTCGGCCAAGTACCGCTTCGAGCAGGTGTCCGGGTCCGACGACGCGACTCGGGTGGGGATCACGCTGCGCCCGCAGCGGCTGCTGCTGAAGCCGGTTCCCCGGTGAGGGGTCAGGCCGCCTCGGGGCCCCGGAAGGTACGCCGGTAGGCGTTCGGGGTGGCGCCCACCGCCCGGACGAACTGGTGGCGCAGCGCGGCAGCGTTGCCGAACCCTGTTCGACCGGCGATCGCGTCCACCGTCTCGTCCGTCACCTCCAGCAACCGCTGGGCCAGCAGTACCCGTTGGCGCAGGATCCAGCGGTAGGGAGTCGTCCCCGTCTCCTGCTGGAAGCGGCGGGCGAAGGTGCGCGGGGACATGTGGGCGCGGTCGGCGAGCTGCTCGACGGTGACCTCCTCGTCGAGGTGCTGCTCCATCCACACCAGCACCTCGCCGACGGTGTCGCACTGCGACCGGGGCAGCGGCCGCTCGATGTACTGCGCCTGCCCGCCGTCCCGGTGCGGCGGCACGACCATCCGCCGGGCGATCTTGTTGGCGACCTCGGGCCCCTGTTCCTTGCGCACGATGTGCAGACAGGCGTCGATGCCGGCGGCGGTGCCGGCCGAGGTGATCACGGGATCCTCGTCCACGTACAGCACGTCCGGCTCGATGATCGCCCTCGGGAAGCGCCGGGCCAGCTCCTCCGCGTGCCGCCAGTGCACGCTGCACCGCCGGCCGTCCAGGAGTCCGGCGGCGCCGAGCAGGAAGACGCCGGAACAGACGCTGAGCACCCGGGCCCCACGGTCGACGGCTGTGACCAGGGCGTCCAGCAGATCCTGCGGGTAGGAGCGGGTGACGTAGTCGCTCCCGGCCGGTACGGCGATCAGGTCGGCCTCGGCCAGCCGGTCGAGGCCGTAGGGCGTGGAGACGGTGAGGCCGCCGACGTGCGTGCCGAGCGCGGGGCCCTCCGCGGAGACGACCGCCAGGTCGTAGGCCGGCAGGCCCTCGTCGGTCCGGTCGATGCCGAAGACCTCGCAGACGACACCGAGTTCGAAGGGGTGCACGCCGTTGAGGAGGACCGCGGCCACGTTTTTCAGCATGCTGCCAGTGTGCCTCGCGGCTGGCAGTAAATCGAGGGTCTACGGCAGTCCTGCCACTGTCTGTCAGGAGTGTCCGGCAGGACAGTGGTGTCTATGAACACGACACAGACAGAAGGCCTGATCGGAATGCTCACCGTCCTCGGAGTCCTCGTCCTCCTGGTCCTCCCGTCGGTGATCGGCCTCGCGCACGACCGGCGCGTCGACCGTCAGATCAGGGAGGCCCAGGAGGCTCAGGAGCCCCGTGAGGACTACAAGGATCAGAAGTCCTCGTCCAGGTCCACGGTGCCCTCCACCGCGACCTGGTACGCCGACGGACGCCGCTCGAAGAAGTTGGTCAGCTCCTGAACACCCTGGAGCTCCATGAAGGAGAACGGGTTCTCCGAGCCGTACACCGGGGCGAAGCCGAGGCGTGTGAGTCGCTGGTCGGCGACGCACTCCAGATACTGGCGCATGGACTCGGTGTTCATGCCCGGGAGGCCGTCACCGCACAGATCCCGCCCGAACTGGAGCTCCGCCTCGACGGCCTCCTTGAGCATGTCGACGACCTGCTGCCGCAGCAGGTCGTCGAACAGTTCCGGCTCCTCCTTGCGGACGGTGTCGACCACCTCGAAGGCGAAGCTCATGTGCATCGTCTCGTCGCGGAACACCCAGTTGGTGCCGGTGGCCAGACCGTGCAGCAGACCCCGGCTGCGGAACCAGTAGACGTACGCGAACGCGCCGTAGAAGAACAGGCCCTCGATGCACGCGGCGAAGCAGATGAGGTTGAGCAGGAAGCGGCGGCGGTCGGCCTTGGTCTCCAGGCGGTCCAGCTTCTCGACCTCGTTGATCCACTTGAAGCAGAACTCGGCCTTCTCGCGGATGGAGGGGATGTTCTCCACCGCGTCGAAGGCGGCCGCCCGGTCCTGCGGGTCGGGCAGGTAGGTGTCCAGGAGGGTCAGGTAGAACTGGACGTGGACCGCTTCCTCGAAGAGCTGCCTGCTGAGATACAGCCGCGCCTCGGGGGAGTTGATGTGCTTGTACAGGGTCAGCACGAGGTTGTTCGCCACGATCGAGTCGCCCGTCGCGAAGAACGCGACCAGCCTGCCGATCATGTGCTGCTCGCCCGGCGTGAGCTTCGCGAGGTCGGCGACGTCGGAGTGGAGGTCGACCTCCTCGACGGTCCAGGTGTTCTTGATGGCGTCCCGGTAGCGCTCGTAGAAGTCCGGGTAGCGCATGGGGCGCAGAGTCAGCTCGAAGCCGGGGTCGAGCAGGTTCTGGTTGCTGGACATTACTGGCAGGCCTCGCAGGACTCGGGGTTTTCCAGGGAGCAGGCGACGGCCTCTTCGGGGGCCGGCTGCTGAACGGGGACAGCGGCCTGGGCCGCGCGGGCGATGCGGGTCGCCGGGCGCGAGCGCAGGTAGTACGTCGTCTTCAGGCCCGACTTCCAGGCGTACGCGTACATCGAGGAGAGCTTGCCGATGGTCGGCGTCTCCAGGAACAGGTTCAGGGACTGGGACTGGTCCAGGAACGGGGTCCGGGCCGCCGCCATGTCGATCAGACCGCGCTGCGGGATCTCCCACGCCGTGCGGTACAGCGCCCGTACGTCCTCCGGGATCCAGGTGAAGCCCTGCACCGAGCCGTTGGCGTCGCGCAGCGCCTCACGGGTGCGGGCGTCCCAGACGCCGAGCCGCTTCAGCTCGTCCACCAGGTACGAGTTGACCTGGAGGAACTCGCCGGACAGCGTCTCGCGCTTGAACAGGTTGGACACCTGCGGCTCGATGCACTCGTACACGCCCGCGATCGACGCGATGGTGGCGGTCGGCGCGATGGCGAGCAGCAGGGCGTTGCGCATGCCGGTCGTGGCGACACGTGCCCTCAATGCCGCCCAGCGCTCCGGCCAGGTCAGTTCGGTGTCGTAGTGGTCGGGGTGCAGAACGCCACGGGCCGTGCGGGTCTTCTCCCAGGCCGGCAACGGGCCGTTGCGCTCGGCGAGGTCCGCGGAGGCCTCGTACGCGGCGAGCATGATGCGCTCGGCGATGCGGGTGGAGAGCTGACGGGCCTGTGGCGAGTCGAAGGGCAGCCGCAGCTGGAAGAAGACGTCCTGGAGGCCCATCGCGCCGAGGCCCACCGGGCGCCACCTGGCGTTGGAGCGGCCCGCCTGCTCGGTCGGGTAGAAGTTGATGTCGACCACGCGGTCGAGGAAGGTGACGGCGGTGCGGACGGTCTCGTCGAGGCGGTCCCAGTCGATGTCCCCGGCCGTCCGGTCGACGAACGCGCCGAGGTTCACCGACCCCAGGTTGCACACCGCCGTCTCCCCGTCGTCCGTGACCTCCAGGATCTCCGTGCAGAGGTTGGAGGAGTGCACGACGTGGCCCGGCTCGGCCGTCTGGTTGGCCGTGCGGTTGGCGGCGTCCTTGAAAGTCATCCAGCCGTTGCCGGTCTGCGCGAGGGTGCGCATCATGCGGCCGTACAGGTCACGGGCGGGGATGGTCTTGCGCGCGAGGCCCTTTTCCTCGGCCTCGCGATAGGCGGCGTCGAACTCCTCGCCCCACAGGTCCACCAGCTCGGGCACGTCGGCGGGGGAGAACAGCGACCAGGGCGCGTCGGCGCTCACGCGGCGCATGAACTCGTCCGGGATCCAGTGCGCGAGGTTCAGGTTGTGCGTACGGCGGGCGTCCTCACCGGTGTTGTCGCGCAGCTCCAGGAACTCCTCGATGTCAGAGTGCCAGGTCTCCAGGTAGACCGCGGCCGCGCCCTTGCGCCGGCCGCCCTGGTTCACCGCGGCGACGGAGGCGTCGAGGGTCTTCAGGAACGGGACGATGCCGTTGGAGTGCCCGTTCGTGCCGCGGATCAGCGAACCGCGGGAGCGGATGCGGGAGTAGGCGATGCCGATGCCGCCCGCGTGCTTGGAGAGCCGGGCGACCTGGTGGTAGCGGTCGTAGATGGAGTCCAGCTCGTCCTTCGGGGAGTCCAGGAGGTAGCACGACGACATCTGGGGGTGCCGGGTGCCGGAGTTGAAGAGGGTGGGGGAGGAGGGGAGGTAGTCGAGGCGGCTCATGAGCCGGTAGAGGGCGGCGACTTCGTCGAGAGCCCTGACCGTGTCGTCCTCGGCGAGCCCGGACGCCACCCGGAGCATGAAGTGCTGGGGCGTCTCGATCACCCGGCGGGTGATCGGGTGCCGGAGCAGATAGCGGCTGTGCAGGGTGCGCAGGCCGAAGTAGCCGAAGCGGTCGTCGGCGTGCAGGTCGACCAGGGCGTCGAGGCGGTCGGCGTGCACCCGCACGAACTCGGCCGTACGGTCCGCGACGAGGCCCTCGCGGTGGCCCACCGCCACCGACTCGGTGAAGGACGTGACGCCCTGGGAGGCGGCCTCGGCGCGGATGCTGACCGTCAGCAGGCGGGCGGCGAGCCGCGAGTAGGCGGGGTCCTCGGAGATGAGGCCGGCGGCCGCCTCGGTGGCCAGCTCGCGCAGTTCCGTCCCGTCAGCCCGCGCGGACCGGCCGCGCAACGCGGCGGCGGCGACCCGGCCGGGATCGGCGTCGGGGAGGTCGGCGGTCAGCTCGGTCAGGATCCGCAGCAACACGGTCCCGGGACCGTCGTCGGCCACCGGTGTCACTGAGGCCGGATCTGCTGGCGCGATGGTCACGTGGGGCTCTCCCTCGCTCGGCACGGGGACCTTGCGGAGGGCAGGCGGCAGCACACGAGCGCACGCGGCGTCGCGTCCACCGGCCCATTCCACGAGGCCCGGACGTCATGGCACCCGGGCCTGATGGCCGGGCGCGCTGTCGGCAGGTCCTCGGACTGACTCCCGTGCACGCATAAACGCGCATGAGTACACCGTTGCGGGACAGTTCCGGATTCGCACCGGATTCCCCTGCGGCGACAGCGAGCATGAGCATACATCTTGTGCCGGGTGAGGAAAGCACCCCCATATGTTGTGTCGCGCTGGTTTCAGAGCGTCAACTCATAGGTGACGAGAGTGATGTCGTCGACGCCCGTCGCGGCCGCCGAGGTTGGCGGCGGGCGGGGACACGGCAACGGGCCGCCGGATTTCTCCGGCGGCCCGTGATGACGTACCGCTCAGTGCGAGGTGCCCGCGGTCGCCGGCGGCAGCTCCACCTGGACGCCCGGGTCGCCGGCGTCCGCCGTGTAGTCCTCCGGGGACGTCTCGTCGATTCCCTCGGGGGCCTTCAGCGCCTTCAGGACGAAGGTGAGGACCACCGTGACGGCGACGTTGAGGAGGAACGCCGTCAGGCCGATGTAGCCGATCTCCCCGATGCCGGGGATCTCCTTGGACGAGCCGCCGAAGTGCTTCTGCGTCGGCGAGGCCACCCCGTACGCGGCGACCGTGCCGTAGACCATGCCGACCGCCCAGCCGGCGAGCAGGGCCCAGCGGTGGAACCACCGTGTGAACAGGCCGCCGACCAGGGCGGGGAAGGTCTGCAGGATCCAGATGCCGCCGAGCAGCTGGAAGTTGATGGCGACCGTCTTGTCCATGGTGAGGACGAAGGCCAGCGCGCCCACCTTCACCAGGAGCGACACCAGCTTGGAGACCTTGGTCTCCTGCTCCGGCGTGGCGTCCGGCTTGATGAAGTCCTTGTAGATGTTGCGGGTGAAAAGGTTCGCGGCCGCGATCGACATGATCGCCGCCGGCACCAGCGCGCCGATGCCGATCGCCGCGAAGGCCACGCCCGCGAACCAGTCGGGGAACATGTTCTCGAAGAGCTGGGGGATGGCCAACTGCCCGTTGCTCACCTTGACTCCGGCCGCGATCGCCATGAAGCCCAGCAGCGCCAGCAGGCCCAGCATCAGCGAGTACAGCGGCAGGATCGTGGTGTTGCGGCGGATCACCTCGCGGCTCTTCGAGGACAGCGTCGCCGTGATCGAGTGCGGGTACATGAAGAGCGCGAGGGCGGAGCCCAACGCCAGCGTGGCGTAGGTCCACTGACCGGCCTCCGCCGGGACCAGCGCCCCGCGCGGCGCGCCGGTGGCCGGGTTGGTCTGGCCGTACGCCTCGCTCGCCTTGGCGAAGATCTCGTCGAACCCGCCCAGCTTGATCGGGATGTAGATGATCGCCACCGCGATGACGATGTAGATCAGCGTGTCCTTCACGAACGCGATCAGCGCGGGCGCGCGCAGCCCCGACGAGTAGGTGTACGCCGCGAGCACACCGAAGGCGATCAGCAGCGGCAGGTCCTTGACGAACCAGTTGGTGTCCTCACCGCCGCCGACGCCCATCACGTCGAGGACGGCCTGGATACCGACCAGTTGGAGCGCGATGTACGGCATCGTCGCGAGGATGCCGGTCACGGCCACGGCGAGCGACAGGCCCTTGGAGCCGTGACGGCCGCGCACGAAGTCCGAGGTCGTCACGTACCCGTGCTTGTGCGAGACCGACCACAGGCGGGGCAGGAAGGTGAAGATCAGCGGGTAGACCAGGATGGTGTAGGGCACCGCGAAGAAGCCGGCCGCGCCCGCCGCGTAGATCGCCGCCGGTACGGCGACGAAGGTGTACGCCGTGTACAGGTCGCCGCCGAGCAGGAACCAGGTGACCCAGGTGCCGAACGACCGGCCGCCCAGGCCCCATTCGTCGAGGCTGTGCTCGTTGGCGGCCTTGCGCCAGCGCGCTGCCAGGAAGCCCAGGATCGTGACGGCCAGGAAGAAGAAGATGAAGACGGCGAGTGCGACGCCGTTCACGCCGTCGTTCACTTGTCGGCACCTTCCTGACGGCCGCTCTGGTCACGGCGCCACAGCTTGTACGCGAGCATCGTCAGCGCTGTCGAGATCAGCACCCACGCCATCTGGTACCAGTAGAAGAACGGGATGCCGATGAAGGCGGGGTCGACCTTCGCGTACGACCCCACCCACAGCATCGCCACGAAGGGTGCGACGAGACAGAGCGCGATGACCACGCGGACCGGTGTCACCACCGGTGGTCTCACTTCAGGCGCATTGGACATACCGGGGCTCCGTCCCCTCACTGATCATCTGTGTAATGCGCAGGCAATCTAGGCGACGCTGTCAGGAGAGCGGAAGACCTCGTCCGCATATCGGTATGTGCTGGTTCTGTGTGTACGCACCGGGGAGTCCTCCCGTCCGTCCATGCGGCGACGGGAGGACCGTAGAGCAGGAGCGGCGGTTGCGCCACACCGCGTGCGGCACTCGTCCGCGCTAGTCCTGGGGGCGCTTGAGGCGGGCCACGAACTTGTAGCGGTCCCCGCGGTAGACGGACCGCACCCACTCCACCGGCTCGCCCTGCCGGTCCAGCGAGTGGCGGGACAGCATCAGCATCGGCAGGCCGACGTCGGTGCCGAGCAGGCCGGCCTCGCGCGGGGTGGCCAGCGAGGTCTCGATGGTCTCCTCGGCCTCGGCGAGATGGACGTCGTACACCTCGGCGAGCGCGGTGTAGAGGGACGTGTACTTGACCAGGGACCTGCGCAGGGCAGGGAAGCGCTTGGCGCTCAGGTGGGTCGTCTCGATGGCCATCGGCTCGCCGTTGGCCATGCGCAGGCGCTCGATGCGCAGCACCCGCCCGCCGGCCGTGATGTCGAGCAGGCCGGCGAGGCGGTCGTCGGCGGTGATGTAGCCGATGTCGAGCAGCTGCGAGGTGGGTTCGAGACCCTGGGCGCGCATGTCCTCGGTGTACGAGGTGAGTTGGAGTGCCTGCGAGACCTTCGGCTTGGCGACGAAGGTGCCCTTGCCCTGGATGCGCTCCAGGCGTCCCTCGACGACCAGTTCCTGAAGGGCCTGGCGCACGGTGGTGCGCGAGGTGTCGAACTCGGCGGCCAGGGTGCGCTCGGGCGGCACGGGCGTGCCGGGCGACTGCGTCTCCGTCATGTCGAGCAGATGCTTCTTCAGGCGGTAGTACTTGGGCACGCGCGCGGTACGGACGATCGCCCCACCCTCGTTCTCCGCACTGCTGACGTCGGTGCTCATGCTCTGCCTTCCCGGCTCCGGGTGCCGAAGCGGCCGACGTCCCGTCGGCCACGGCTCACATCGTGGCACGGCAGCGTACCGGGATGTTCCCGCCCGCCGCGTGATCTCCTCTGTATACCCCCGCGATCCCCGTTGGTCTAGTCCACCAAGTCTCTTCTGTCGGCGGGCGGTCGCCGGAACTGGTCCGTCCGATCTGTCGCTTGTCTGGCGCTTGCGGAATGAAAGGTCCCTGCATATCTCGGTACCGCAACGGACCCCCGAGCCTGCCGGAACACCCTTGACAGCCCTATTGGTCTGGGCCAAGCTCCCCCTACTGGTCTACACCATTGGTCCAGTCCCGGCCCCGCTGGGCGGTACCCACCACAACGGTCACCGCAGGGAGCGTGGGGGGTTTGAGGGCATCCCTGAGGAGGGTGGCATGAAGCGCAAGCTGATAGCCGCGATCGGCATCGCGGGCATGATGGTCTCCATCGCGGCGTGCGGGGGCGACAGCGGCAGCGGGGACTCGGACAAGAGTGGCGCGGACGCCAAGGAGCTGACCGTCTGGCTCACCGTCGACGCCCAGAACAACTGGCCGGAGCTGGTGAAGGCGGCCGACGCCGCGGTCACCAAGGCGCACCCCGGCATCAAGATCAACCACGAGTACTACGGCTGGCCGGACAAGAACGCGAAGCTCGACGCGGTCCTCGCCACCGACAAGGCCCCCGACGTGGTCGAGATGGGCAACACCGAGATGCTCGGCTACATGGTCAAGGGCGCCTTCGCGCCCCTCGACCCGGCGAAGTTCGACAACTCCTCCGCCTGGCTGGACGGCCTCAAGGCCTCGGTGACCTACGACGACAAGACCTACGGCGTCCCCTACTACGCCGGCGGCCGCGTCGCCAACTGGCGCAAGGACGTGTTCGCGTCGGTGGGCGTCAAGTCGGCCCCCAAGACGTACGACGAGCTCACCGCCGCCCTGGACAAGGTCCAGAAGAAGAAGGGCGACAAGTTCAGCGCCTGGTACCAGCCCACCCGTGACTGGTACGCGGCCATGTCCTTCGTCTACGACGCCGGCGGCTCGATCGCCGTCGAGTCCGGCGGCCAGTGGAAGGGCAACCTCTCCGCGCCCGAGTCCCTCAAGGGCCTCAAGGAGTTCAAGAACGTCGTCGACACGTACATGCACGGCGACAAGACCAAGGACGAGTCCGACCGTTACATCGTCTACGGCCAGGGCAAGTCCGGCATGATCTTCGCCCCCGCCTGGGAGGGCGCGACCGCCGCGGCCAAGGAGAACGACAAGACCGGCAAGCTCGCGGGCAACGTCGAGAACTTCGTGATGCCCGGCCCGTCCGGCAAGAACCTCCCCGTCTTCCTGGGCGGCAGCGACCTCGCCGTCCCGGTGAAGTCGGACGCGCAGGCCGTGGCCGCCGAGTGGATCAACGCGTTCACCAACTCCACCGGCCAGAAGGGCCTGATCGCCAAGGGCAACCTGCCCAACAACAAGACCGACCTGGCCACCCTGAAGAACGACCCGGCGACGGCGGTCCCGGCCATCGCGGCCGAGTCCAACTGGTTCGTCCCGATGGCACCGGGCTGGGGCCAGGTCGAGAAGGCCCAGGTCCTGCAGACCATGCTGCAGAGCATCGGCACCGGCAAGAAGTCGGTCGAGGACGCCGCGAAGGACGCGGACGCCGCGATCGACAAGGTCATCAACAACAAGTGACCTGACGCAGGGCCCCGCTCCAACCCGGGAGCATCCGGGGGCGGGGCCCTGCTTCCCGTACGACCCGCTGTGCGGGCGTACGAGGGCTTCGGACGACCCGAGGGACCGCTGAGGAGCGCGCGGATGAGTGCCGACACGACCACCCCTGCCAAGGTGCCGCCGCCGCGGCAGGCACCGCCACCACCGGCCGTGGCGAAGAAGCCGCCCAGAGGGCGGACTTCCGGCGGAGCCGGTACCCCGTGGCTCCTGCTCGCCCCCTGCCTCCTGATCCTGGCGCTCGTCCTCGGCTATCCGCTGGTCCGCCTGGTCGTCCTGTCCTTCCAGAAGTTCGGGCAGTCCCAGCTGTGGGGCTTCCTGCCGGCCGAGTGGGTCGGCTTCGACAACTTCACCGGTGTGCTCGGCGACGGCGAGTTCTGGGCGGTCGTGGTCCGCACGATCGTCTTCGCGGCCGGCTGCGTGATCTTCACGATGGTCGCAGGCATGCTGATCGCGCTGCTGCTGCAGCGGGTCTCCGGCTGGGTCAAGACGCTCATCAACATCGCGCTCGTGGCCAGCTGGGGCATGCCGATCATCGTCGCCACCACGGTCTTCAAATGGCTCTTCGACGCCGACTACGGCATCCTCAACGCGCTGCTCAGCAAGCTGCCGGGGGTCGAGATGATCGGCCACAACTGGTTCGCCAGCGGGCCGCAGGGCCTGGCCGTGATCATGCTCCTGGTGGTCTGGGGGGCCATACCCTTCGTCGTGATCACGCTGAGCGCCGGTCTCACCCAGGTCCCCAAGGAGATGGAAGAGGCGGCCCGGCTCGACGGCGCGGGCGCCTGGGGCGTCTTCCGATACGTCACCCTCCCCATCCTCAAGCCCATCATCGTGATGCTCACGACCCTGTCGGTCATCTGGGACATGGGCGTCTTCCCCCAGGTCTTCGTGATGCGGGGCGGCCATCCCGAGCCCGAGTTCCAGATCCTCACCACGTACTCGTACGACCGCGCCTTCGTCGTCAACGACTACGCCCAGGGCTCGGCGATCGCCCTGCTCACCGTGCTGCTACTGCTCGGCGTGGTCGCCGTCTACATGCGCCAGATGCTGAAGATCGGAGAGGTCGAATGAGCACACTGACGACTCCCGCGCACCGGAAGTCGAAGGCCGGCTGGAACCTTCTCGGCCTCCTCGTCTTCGTCACCGCCGGCTTTCCCGTCTACTGGATGCTCAACACGGCGTTCAAGCCGGCCAAGGACGCCATCGACCCGGACCCGAGCGTGCTGCCCACGGGCCTCACCCTCTCCAACTTCAGCCGCGCGCTGGACATCGCCGACTTCTGGGGCCCGGTCGGCCGCAGCCTCGTCGTGTCCCTCGCGGTGGTCGTGATCGGCATGGTCGTCGGCATGCTGGCCGCGCTCGCCATCTCCCGGTTCGCCTTCCGCGGCCGGAAGATCGTGATCGTGGGCATCCTCGCGGTCCAGATGGTCCCGCTGGTCGCGATGATCATCCCGGTCTTCCTGCTCCTGAACGACCTGGGCCAGTACGACCGGCTCACCGGCCTGATCATCACGTACCTGACCTTCATCCTCCCCTTCACGGTGTGGACGCTGCGCGGCTTCATCGTCAACATCCCGAAGGAACTGGAGGAGGCGGCGATGGTCGACGGCTGCAGCCGCACCGGCGCCTTCGTCCGGGTGGTGTTCCCCCTGCTCGCTCCCGGCATGGTCGCCACCTCGGTCTACGGTTTCATCCAGGCCTGGAACGAGTACCTGTACGCCCTCATGCTGCTCAGCCAGAAGAACCAGACCGCGACCGTGTGGCTCGGCAACTTCACCACCAAGCACGGCACCGAGTACGCCCCGATGATGGCCGGATCCACCATGATGGCCGTGCCGATCGTCGTCCTGTTCCTCCTCGTCCAGCGCAAGATGGCCGCGGGCCTGACCGCGGGCGCGGTGAAGGGATAACGCCCCCGATGACGACATTCGCCAGCGGTACGGACACGTTGACGCGCGACGCCCTCACCGTCCTCCAGCCCGGCTTCACGGGCACCACCGCCCCCGACTGGCTGCTGCGCCGCCTGGGCGAGGGCCTCGCGTCCGTCGGCCTGTTCGGCCGCAACATCGCCTCTCCCGACCAACTGGCCACCCTGACCGCGCAGCTGCGCGCCGAACGCGACGACGTCCTGGTCGCGATCGACGAGGAGGGCGGAGACGTGACGCGCCTCGAGGTGCGCACGGGCTCCAGCTTCCCCGGCAACCACGCCTTGGGCGCGGTCGACGACGTCTCGCTCACACGGGAGGTGGCCTTCGAACTCGGCCGCCGTCTCGCCGCCTGCGGCGTGAACTTCAACTGGGCGCCGTCGGCCGACGTGAACTCGAACCCGTCGAACCCGGTCATCGGCGTACGGTCCTTCGGCGCCGACCCCGACCTGGTCGCCCGGCACACCGCGGCCTACGTCACGGGCCTCCAGTCGGCCGGCGTCGCCGCCTGCACCAAGCACTTCCCGGGCCACGGCGACACGGCGATCGACTCTCACCACGCGCTCCCGCGCATCGACGCGGACCACTCGGTGCTCAACGATCGCGAACTGGCCCCCTTCAGCGCGGCGATCGCCGCCGGCACACGGGCCGTGATGACCGCGCACATCCTGGTCCCGGCCCTGGACCCGAACCGCCCGGCCACGCTGTCCCGCCGGATCCTGACCGAACTGCTCCGCGGCGAACTCGGCTACGACGGCCTCATCGTCACCGACGGCATGGAAATGCAGGCCATCGCCGGCACCTACGGCATCGAACGCGGCAGCGTCCTCGCCCTTGCCGCCGGCGCCGACGCGATCTGCGTGGGCGGCGGCCTCTCCGACGACGCGACGGTCCGCCGCCTGCGCGATGCCCTGACCACCGCGGTACACACAGGCGAGCTCCCCGAGGAACGTCTGGCGGAGGCGGCGGAACGGGTGCGGGGGCTGGCTCGGTGGACGGCGTCGCCGGGGCCCGTGTCGGTCCCTGCGTCGGTGCCGGTCTCGGCTTCCGAAGGCGCCTCTCCCACGCGGGAGACCGTCGCAGGGGACGTGGGCCTGCGTGCGGCCCGGCGTGCCCTTCGGCTGACCGGCGCCGAGGACTTCACCCCGCTCACCGAACCGCCGTACGTCGCCGCACTCACTCCCGTCGCCAACTTCGCCGTCGGCGACGAGACCCCGTGGGGCGTCGCCGCGGAACTCTCCCGCCTGCTGCCCGGCACGCAGACCGGCAGCTACGCGGGGGAGGAGGCAGGGACCTCGGTCCTGGAGTCGGCCGGCCCGCGCCGCATCGTCGCCGTCGTCCGCGACGAACACCGCCACCCCTGGATGGCCACGACCCTCGACACCCTCCTGGCCTCCCGCCCCGACACGATCGTCGTCGAAATGGGCCTCCCCCAGGCCACCCCCCGAGGCGCCCTCCACATCGCCACCCACGGCGCCGCGCGCGTCTGCGGCCGAGCAGCAGCGGAGATCATCGCGGGCGCGTAACCACCCCCCGATCCGGAGAACCGGCCCAGCGAAGACGGCCCCGCGGCCGGGGGCCCCGACCCACCTCGGAAGGTCCTTCCCGGTGCTGGGGGGCGGCTCCGGCATGGTCGAGGCTCCGGTGTGGCCGGGGCTCCGGTGCGGCCAGGGCTCCGCTGCGGTGGGTCTTCGCCCTGCTTGGCCCGGCGGCTCCGATGTGGTCGGGCCTCTGCCCTGTTGAAGGGCGGCTCCGGAGGGTCGGGCCTTCGCCCTGCTTGCCGGGCAAGTTTCCGCGTCGGGGGTCTCTGTCTCGCTCAGCGGGCCGACTCCTGCGTCGGCAGGCTTCCGTCTTGTCCGGTGGGGAGGTGTTCTTGCACGGGTCCTCTTCCTCCCGCCTGGCGAGCAGGTTCAGCGGCGGTGGCTTCCCCTCCGACCGGTGGGGAGGGTCTCGCACGTGGCCTCTTCCTCCCGCCTGGCGAGCAGGTTCAGCGGCGGATCCTCCCGCCTGGCGAACAGGCTCAGCGCCGGAAGCTTCCACTTCGCCCGGTGGGGAGGGTCTCGCGCATGGCCTTTTCCTCCCGCCTGGCGAGCAGGTTCAGCGGCGGATCCTCCCGCCTGGCGAGCAGGCTCAGCGTCGGTGGCTTCCCCTCCGACCGGTGGGAGGTTCCCGCGCGGGTGAACCTCCCTTCCGTTCCGTGGCCAGGCTCCCGCCTGGCCGGGCCTCCAGCCCTGCGCGGCCGGGCTGGGCACGCTCCTGAGCCTGAGCCCGAGCCTGATCCCACCGATCCCGAGCCCGATCCCGATCCCGAGCCGGAGCCGGAGCCCGAGCCCGATCCCACCGATCCCGAGCCGGAGCGCGATCCCGATCCCGAGCCCGAGCCCGAGCCCGAGCCCGAGCCCGAGTAAGCCTCCGCCCCGCTCAGCCCAAAGTCGCCGCCCGCACGGCAAAGGCGCCGGTCAGCCCTGGCCGGAGGCCGCCGGCGCTTCCTGCCCCTGCCTCCGCCCCCCGCTCCCACCCCCGCTAGATCCCCTGCCACTCCGGCTTGTTGGCGTACGTGTAACGGAAGTAGTCCGCCAGCTTCAGCTTGGACGCGGCGGCGTCGTCGATGACGACCGTCGCGTGGGGATGGAGCTGGAGTGCCGAGGCCGGGCACACCGCGGCGATCGGCCCCTCGACGGTCGCGGCGACCGCGTCCGCCTTGCCCTCGCCCGTCGCGAGCAGCACCAGGTGTCGGGCCTCCAGGATGGTTCCGATGCCCTGTGTGATGACGTGATGCGGCACCTGCTCGATGTCGCCGTCGAAGAAGCGCGCGTTGTCGATCCGCGTCTGCTCGGTCAGTGTCTTGATCCGCGTGCGTGAGGCCAGCGAGGAGCACGGCTCGTTGAACCCGATGTGTCCGTCGGTCCCGATCCCCAGCAGCTGCAGATCCACCCCGCCCGCCTCGGCCAACGCCCTGTCGTACGCCTCGCACGCCCCCTGGACGTCCTCGGCTGTGCCGTCCGGCCCCATGAACGCGTCCATCCCGATCCCGAGGGGCTCCAGCACCTCGCGCCTGAGCACCGAGCGGTAGGACTCCGGATGCTCGGCCGGCAGCCCCACATACTCGTCGAGCTGAGCTATCCGAACCTGTGAGGCCTCCACGGCACCGGAACGCACCTTCGCCGACAGCGCCTCGTAGACCGGCAGCGGCGTCGAGCCGGTGGCCACGCCGAGCAGAGCGCCGGGCTTGCGCCGGAGCAGTTGTGCCATGGCCTCGGCGATGAGCTCGCCACCCGACTTGGCGTCCGGAACGATGACAACTTCCACGCTGGGCCTGCCGATCTGAAGGGGGGACTCGACTCTGAAGAGGGGGACCTCAACTGTGACCCGAGAGGTCCTATGTGGTTTAGACCAATCTAACAGAGGCCGGTCCCACGGCCCAGGTGGCAGAAGGCGCACGGGGTCCGAGTGGCCAGAGCGGCGTGGCCCGCTCCTCCACTGTCGCCGCTCGCTAATTCAGGCTCAGCAATGACCCTCCCGTCGCGTCGATGTGCTGTCCCGTCACCCACCGGGAGTCCGGCGACGCCAGAAACGCCACCACGTCCGCGACCTCGGACGCCGTGCCCACCCGCTTGAAGACCGAGACCGACTCGGCGTGGGCGCGCGCGGCGGGGTCGGCGAGTACCGCGCTCGTCAGGTCGGTGTCGATGAAGCCGGGGCCGACGGAGTTGGCGGTGATGCCGCGCGGCGCCAGCTCGGCCGCGAGTGAGCGGGTCAGGGTGGTGACCGCACCCTTGGCCATGTGGGTGGCGGCGATCGGGGATATGGCGGCATCCGTGGCGGCCGTGACGTTGATGATCCGCCCGTGGTCGCGCAGCCGTCGCAGACCGTGCCGGACGATGAAGAAGGGCGCCTTGGCGTTGACCGCCTGCGTCCGGTCGTAGATCTCCTCGTCCGTCTCCTCGACGGTCGCGAAGATCGCCATGCCCGCGTTGCTGACCAGGATGTCCACGCCGCTCGCGAACCGGTCGAAGGCCGCCCACAGGGCCTCCGCGTCGCCGGGCACGCCCAGCTCGGCGCGGATGGCGAAGGCGCTCCCGCCGGCCGCCTCGATCGCGGTGACCGTCTCCTTCGCCGCCGCCTCGTTGCTGCCGTAGTGCACCGCGACCCGCGCCCCGTCGCCCGCGAGTCGCTCGGCGACGGCCCGCCCGATGCCCCTGCTCGCCCCTGTGACCAGTGCCGTCCTGCCCGTGAGCACACCCATGCCGACGCCCCCTCGAATTCCCTAGCGGTCGCTACAGAAAAACCGTACAACACGCCGCGGACATTTTCCTAGCACTCGCTATAAAATCCACCCCATGGTGAACAGCGAGGAGACCAAGGCGAAGGCCGGCCCGGTGTCCCGAACCCGCGGCCGCCCCCGATCCTTCGACCGTGCGACCGCCCTGGAGAAGGCGATCCTCGCCTTCTGGGAGCACGGCTACGAAGCGACCTCCGTCTCCGACCTCACCCGCGTCATGGACATCGGCACCCCGAGCCTGTACGCGGCCTTCGGCGACAAGCGGTCGCTCTTCGAGGAGGCGGTCCGCGTCTACACCACCCGGTACGCCTCCTTCGGCGACCGCGCCCTCGCCGAGGAGCCCACCGCCCGCGCCGCCGTCGAGCGCACACTGCGGGAGGCCGCCGCCGTCTACACCGACCCCGGCCATCCGCACGGCTGCCTCGTCGCCCACGCGGCCACCAACTGCTCGACCCCGGAGGTCGCCGAGTCCCTGCGCGCCCGGCGCAACGCCACCATCGCCGCCTTCGAGGCCCGCATAAGAACCGACATCGCCACCGGCGAACTCCCGCCCGGCACCGACGCGGCCGCCCTCGCCCGGCACACCGGCGCGATGATCCACGGCATGTCCCAACAGGCGCGCGACGGCGCGAGGCGGGGGGAGTTGGAAGCGCTCGCGGAAATTGCCATGGCCATCTGGGCCCGCACATGAACCCACACGGGTTAGGCTGCGTGGTGGATGTCAGGGCACCCGATCAGTGGGGACCAGCGGTTGTACCGCCCGAAAAAGTCCCAACAACAAACAGGCTCCAACGCATGGACACACGTAGTGGTCTAGTCCAGAATGCGTAGGACAAGAGAATACGAGCACACTTCCGCCTTCCCCGCACAGGAAGGCGGACCGAGGAACCGGAGCTCTCTGCCCTGACTGCCCCGGGTCCTCATCCTTCGGCCGACCGGGACCGCACACCCCACGGCCGATATTGCTCCGGGCTGCGGTGCCGAGAGGGTTGAGGGTCCCTCTCAGGCGCCGCGGCCCGCGGGTGTTTTTCGGGCCCGCCCAAATGCCCGGGTACGCTCGCACACGTGCCCTCCATGAACGAACTCGTACACCAGCACACGGCTCTCGACGACTCCGACCTCGAGTGGCTCCACCTGCTGGTCTCGGAGTGGCAGTTGCTCTCCGACCTCTCCTTCGCCGATCTCGTGCTGTGGGTCCCCACCCGCGACGGCACCCGCTATGTCTCCGTCGCCCAGATGCGGCCCAACACCGGCCCCACCTCGTACCAGGACGACATGGTCGGCCACCTCGTCCCGCGCGGCCGCCGCCCCCTGCTGGACGCCGCCCACGACGAGGGCCGGATCGTGCGCGAGGGTGACCCCGAGTGGCGCGAGGAGGTCCCGGTCCGCGTCGAGTCGATTCCCGTACGACGGGAGGGGCGCGTCCTCGGTGTCATCGCGCGCAACACCAACCTCCTGACCGTGCGCACCCCGAGCCGCCTGGAGCTGACGTACCTCCAGAGCGCCTCGGACCTCGCGCAGATGATCGCGGCCGGTTCCTTCCCGTTCGCGAACCAGCAGGTCGACATGGACGCCTCACCCCGCGTCGGCGACGGCCTGATCCGCCTCGACGCGGACGGCATCGTGCAGTACGCCTCGCCGAACGCGCTGTCCGCCTACCACCGCATGGGCCTGGCCGCCGACCTCGTCGGACACCACCTGGGCGAGACCACCGCGGAACTCGCCCCGAGCCACGGACCGGTGGACGAGGCGCTCGCCAAGGTCGCCAGCGGCTGGGCACCGCGTGAGTTCGAGATCGAGTCCCGTGACGGGGTGATCCAGTTCCGGGCGATCCCGCTCAAGCCCAAGGGCACGCGCATCGGTTCGCTGGTGCTGCTCCGCGACGTCACCGAACTACGGCGACGTGAGCGCGAGTTGATCACCAAGGACGCCACCATCCGGGAGATCCACCACCGCGTCAAGAACAACCTCCAGACCGTGGCGGCCCTGCTGAGGCTCCAGGCCCGGCGCATCGAGTCCGACCGCGGCCGGGAAGCGCTCGAAGAGGCGGTACGGCGGGTCGGGTCGATCGCGATCGTGCACGAGACGCTGTCCCAGAACCTGGACGAGCGCGTGGAGTTCGACGAGATCGCCGACCGCGTCCTCGCGATGGTCGCCGAGATCTCGCCGGGCAAGGTCACCGGCCGGCGCAGCGGCCGCTTCGGCATCCTGGACGCGGAGGTCGCCACGCCCCTGTCCATGGTCCTGACCGAGATCCTCCAGAACGCCCTGGAACACGGGTTCCGCGAGGGAGACACCGGCACCGTCGAGGTCTCCGCGGTGCGCGGCGGCACCACCAAGGAGGCCCGCCTCCTCGTCACCGTCCAGGACGACGGCGTCGGCCTCCCCGAGGACTTCGACCCGCGCACCTCCGGCAACCTGGGCCTGCAGATCGTACGAACCCTGGTCGAGGGCGAGTTGGGGGGCACGTTCGACATGGTTCCGGCGCCGGAGCGGGGGACCCAGGTGATCCTGGACATCCCGGTGCGGCCGAACAAGTAGCGCGGAACGAGCAGCGCACAGCAAAGAGCCCCGGACCGTTCAGGGTCCGGGGCTCAACATGCTCGTTGCCAGCTTTTGCTGCGCATCGGGGGTACTGCGCGCTGCGGCTCGGGGGCGGGAGATGCGTACGCGCTGTACGCGCCGCCAAGCTCAGGCTGTTGCGGGGCGGGATGTCAGGCGGAAGCCTGACGGGCCCGGTTGCGGGCGGCGCGGCGCTTCATGGCGCGGCGCTCGTCCTCGCTGAGACCACCCCAGACGCCGGAGTCCTGGCCGGACTCGAGCGCCCACTGCAGGCACTGCTCCATGACGGGGCAGCGACGGCAGACGGCCTTGGCTTCCTCGATCTGCAGCAGCGCAGGACCGGTGTTGCCGATGGGGAAGAAGAGCTCGGGGTCTTCCTCGCGGCAAACGGCGTTGTGACGCCAGTCCATGGCTGCTACCTCTCCTTGGTATTACATGCACGTTGCTTGTGAATGTGAACGCTTTCACGAATCCCTCAACAAGTGAAGGGCCGACTGCCAGGTTCCCTGGTGTGGTCCTGTGTGTGTTGAGGGGTTCTGGTGATCAGTGGAGGCCGGTGTTGCGGGCCGTCTCGATCGCCACGTAGAGACTCGCAAACCTCAGCGGCGGATACAACCCCTTCTGGAAAGTTTTTTTTGATTCCTCGGTGTCGACTAGGTCACAGCCGTACTTCCATGGGGTGGACCCTGGTCTAAACGTTCGAGTGAAAGGACTTTGGCCCCTTCTGCTCACACAATCACACGCAGTGCACGGCGTACGCCTGTGAACGTCACGCTCGTTCGCAGTCCGAGGTGGTCGCCGTCCATCTGGAGGGGTAGCGGCACCTTCGAATGCAAGGTGAACTGGTCCGCGTCGTGCAGGGAGAAGGCGTGCTTGCCGTGCGGTCCCCGCTCGGGGGACGAAGTGAGCAACTGGGTGCCATACCGGGCCACAGCGGTCGTCGTCATGCGGCTGAGACCGAGTACGTCGAGGCCTTTATCGAACGAGGCCTTAGGTGACGCGTACATCGGGTGATTGCCCAGGAAGGTCCACGGAGAGGTGTTCGAGACTATGGACAGGACCAGATCGGTCACCGGCTCCGCGTCCGGCCGCTCCAGAGTGATCGTCCCGTGCCGGCGGTGCGCCTCACCGAAGAACTGGCGCAGTGCCTGGCGTACGTAGAGCGCGTGGGTGGACCTCCTGCCGCGCTCTCGCTGCTGCTCGACCCGCCCGACCACGCCGGCGTCGAAGCCGAGACCCGCGTTGAAGGTGAACCACCGGGACGGCACGGCCTCGTCGTCCGAGCCGGGTGTGCCGGAGGTCAGACCCAGGCCGACCATGCGTTCGCTGCCCTCGCGCAGGGCGTCCAGCAGGGCGCCGGTGGCCTCCACGGCGTCGTTGGGCAGCCCCAGGGCACGGGCGAAGACGTTCGTCGAGCCGCCGGGGACCACCGCGAGGCCGGGCAGGCGCTCCGGATCGGGGCCGGCGTGCAGGAGGCCGTTGACCACCTCGTTGACCGTGCCGTCGCCGCCGAGGGCCACGACCAGGTCGACGTCCGAGCTCTCCGCCGCCTGCCGGCCCAGGTCGCGCGCATGGCCGCGGTACTCGGTGGTGACCACCTCGAGCTTCATCTCGCTCGCCAGCGCATGGATCAGGACATCGCGCGTACGTGCGCTTGTGGTGGTTGCCGCCGGATTGACCACGAGAAGTGCACGCATGAGTTGCAGCGTACCTACTGGGTGGTACCGGGCACAGGGCGAGGTAGTGATCAAGTAAGACTTCCGGGCGTGAACCTCGACACGGGGGCGTACGAGCCGAGGGCTACCCTTCTGGAGTGAGCGCTGAGCAGAACCCCGCACCCGAAGCCGCGGAAGCCGCCCGAAATACGGAGCCCCGTCCGGGCCGGCTGACCGCCGCGGCGGCGCTGGCCGCACTGGAGGGACTCGCCCTGGCCGTCGGCGGCTTCTGGATGTTGGTGGAGGGCTTCGCGGGGGACCCGGACGACCGGCAGTCGGCCGTCACCGGGGGGATCACGCTGATCGTGCTCGCGCTGCTGCCGCTGCTCGCCGCGCGCGGGCTGCTCGCCCGGCGCAGCTGGAGCCGGGGGCCGGCCGTCATCACGCAGATCATGGCGCTGCCGGTGGCCTACAACCTGCTGCAGGCCGACAGCGTGGCCATCTGGGCGGGGATCGCCCTCGCGGTCGTGGCCGTGACCGCGCTGGTCCTGCTCATCAACGCGGAGACGACCCGGGCCCTCGGGATCCGGGGGCCCGGCAACGCTCAGAAGTAACCGCCACAGGCGTTACCTCTGACGACCTCTGACGCGCCACGCCTGAGGCGCTACTCCTCCACCAGCAATTTCTCCCGCAGCTGTGCCAGGGTCCGGGCCAGCAGCCGGGAGACGTGCATCTGCGAGATGCCGACCTCCTGCGCGATCTGCGACTGGGTCATGTTGCCGAAGAACCGCAGCAACAGGATCCGCTTCTCGCGCGGGGGCAGGTCCTCGAGGAGCGGCTTGAGCGACTCCCGGTACTCGACGCCCTCCAGCGCCTCGTCCTCCGCGCCCAGCGTGTCCGCGACCGCGGGGGACTCGTCGTCGGTGTCGGGGACGTCCAGGGACAGCGTGGAGTACGCGTTGGCGGACTCCAGGCCCTCCAGGACCTCCTCCTCCGAGATGGCCAGCTTCTCGGCCAGCTCGTGCACCGTCGGGGAGCGGCCGTGCTGCTGGGAGAGCTCGGCCGTGGCCGTGGTCAGCGCCAGCCGCAGCTCCTGGAGCCTGCGCGGGACCCGCACCGCCCAGCCCTTGTCGCGGAAGTGCCGCTTGATCTCGCCGACGACCGTCGGAGTCGCGTACGTCGAGAACTCCACGCCGCGTTCCGGGTCGAAACGGTCGACCGACTTGATCAGGCCGATGGTGGCGACCTGGGTGAGGTCGTCCAGCGGCTCGCCGCGGTTGCGGAAGCGGCGCGCGAGGTGCTCGACGAGCGGCAGGTGCATACGGACCAGCCGGTTGCGCAGCTCCGCGTACTCCGGGCTGCCGTCATTCAGGGTGCGCAGCTCCACGAACAGGGCGCGCGCCCCGCTGCGGTCCTGAGGGTCGTGCCGTGTGGCCTGCACGCGCTGCGGGGCCTTTTCGTCGTCTCGCTCGTGCTCGCTCATCGTCCCGCCCGTAGCCCTTCCCCGAGCCCTCGCCTGCGCTCGGACAGGGGACACCCCGATCCGTCCGTCCAGAGGCGTGCTCTGTACGGCACCTTCCCGATCACGCTGCCCGTCGTCCAGGAAGCCGGTCTCCGAGGAGTCGTCCTCCGGGTGCGGCCGGGCCTGCTCGGGGATGCCGTCGATGCCGTCCGCCATGCGTCGGGATGTGCTCGGGCCGCCCGTGCCTTCGGCGGTCGGCAGCTCCCGTGTGCCGCGCTCTTCGTCCCGCACCGGCCCGTCCCCGTCCCTCACGCCGGCCCGGGTCCCGCGCCGCGCTGTTTGTAGAGGCTGATCGAAACGGTCTTGTCCTCGTCGACGGCCGACGAGACCTTGCCCGCCAGGGCCGACAGCACGGTCCACGCGAAGGTGTCCCGTGCCGGGGCGTGACCGTCCGTGGTCGGCGCCGAGACGGTGACCTCCAGCGAGTCGTCGACGAGTCGGAAGACGCAACTGAGTACGGAGCCGGGCACGGCCTGCTGCAGCAGGATCGCGCAGGCCTCGTCCACCGCGATGCGCAGATCCTCGATCTCGTCGAGGGTGAAGTCCAAACGGGCCGCGAGGCCGGCCGTGGCCGTACGCAGCACCGACAGGTAGGCACCCGCAGCCGGCAGCCGGACTTCCACGAAGTCCTGGGTCGCGGGCTCGCCTGCGATCTGGGACACCCTCACCTCCAAGGTGGTACAAGCATTTCGGGGCCGAGGGTCGCCCCCCGGGGTAACGCGATACGTGGTTCAGCGGTGACGCTACCGCGCTCTCAGCATTCCTGTCCCCGGGACCCCAACCCCGTGCTGTCACTCATAGTAAACATGCGAACACGCTCCGTGGCTAGGGGGTTCGCGGACCCAATTGGGAAGAGCGCGCGCCGGGTTGACGTACCCAGACGTCAGACGGTCGAACCGTCCGGATCGGGGGTCATACGAGCACGTGGTCGACGAAGCACCAACGCCACGCCTCACCGGGTTCGAAGGTCCGCATGATGGGGTGTCCTGAGTCCTTGTAATGCTCCGTCGCATGCCGATTCGGCGAGGAGTCGCAGCAGCCGACGTGGCCGCAGGTCAGGCACAGCCGAAGCTGTACCGGATGGGTGCCGGTCGCCAGACACTCCAGGCAGGTGTCGCTCAGCGGCCCGGGTTCCGGGAGCGGCAGCGCGTCGGCATGCGTGCACTGTTTCATGATTGCCAGGTTACGACGGGCGCGCGGATGACCGCGCCGAAAACCGAGGGTGGGCGAACGACGATGAACAAGGGTGGGCGAGGACCATGGACGTGATGCCCCTGCTGTTGCTGGTGGCGGGCAGCGCCATGATCGCGGCGGCCGCCCGGCGGACCCCCGTGCCGGCACCGCTGCTGCTGGTCGCCGCCGGGCTCGTGATCTCGTACGTCCCAGGGGTACCGGAGTACACCCTCGACCCGCATATCGTCCTGCCGCTCGTCCTGCCCCCGCTGCTGTACACGGCGGCCTCCGACAGCTCGTACCTCGATCTGCGCGCACAACTGAGGCCGGTGGCGTTGCTGTCGGTCGGTTACGTCCTCTTCGCGACCTTCGCCGTGGGCTGGGCCGCCTATCTGATCGTGCCGGACCTGCCGCTGACCGCCGCGCTGGTGCTGGGCGCGGTGGTGGCGCCGCCGGACGCGGTCGCGGCCACGGCGGTCGCACGCCGGGTCGGGCTGCCCTCCCGGATCACCACGATCCTCCAGGGTGAGTCCCTGGTGAACGACGCCACCGCGATCACCGCCTACCGGGTGGCCCTCGCGGCGGCGGTCGGCGAGGGCGCCACCTGGGCCGGGGGAATCGGCGAGTTCCTGCTCGCCGCGGTCGGCGGCGTCGGCTTCGGCCTCGTGCTCATGGTGCCGCTCCACTGGCTGCGCACCCACCTCAAGGAGGCGCTGCTGCAGAACACGCTCTCCCTGCTGATCCCGTTCGTCGCGTACGCGGCCGCCGAGCAGGTGCACGCCTCCGGTGTCCTCGCGGTCGTGACCGTCGCGCTGTACCTCGGACACCGCGCGTGGGAGGTCGACTTCGCGACCCGTCTGCAGGAGGAGGCCGTCTGGAAAATGGTCGCGTTCGTCCTGGAGTCGGCCGTGTTCGCCCTGATCGGCCTGCAATTGCCCGTGATCCTCAAGGGGCTCGGCGAGTACGAGGGCGGCCGCGCCGCCTGGTACGCGGTCCTCCTCTTCCTCGTGGTCGTCGTCTCCCGGTTCGTGTGGGTGTACCCGGCGACCTTCCTGCCCCGCCGGCTGTCGGCCCGCATCAGGGAACGCGAGCCGAATCCCACCTGGAAGGGGTCCTTCGTCATCGCCTGGGCCGGCATGCGAGGCGTGGTCTCCCTGGCCATCGCCTTCTCCATCCCGATGACCATGCACGGCGGCGAACCCTTCCCCGAACGCAACCTCATCCTGTTCCTCACGTTCACCACGGTCATCGGCACGCTGGTCCTCCAGGGCCTCACCCTGCCCACGCTGGTCCGTCTCCTGAAACTGCCCGGCCGGGACAGCCAGGCCGAGACGCTCGCGGAGGCGAACGCCCAGGCGCAGGCATCCCGGGCCGCCGAGCGCCGCCTGGAAGAACTCCTCTCCGACGAGCGCAACGCGCTCCCACCGCCCCTCGCAGACCGCCTCCGCAGCGTTCTGGAGCGCCGCCGCAACGCCGTCTGGGAACGCCTCGGCCAGGTCAACCCCCTCACCGGCGAGACGGTCGACGACACCTACCGCCGCCTGTCCCGGGAGATGATCAGCGCCGAGCGCGCGATATTCGTCAGGCTGCGCGACGGCCGCCACATCGACGACGAGATGCTGCGGACGCTGCTGCGCAGACTGGACCTGGAGGAGGCCGCCGCCTTTCGCGAGGCGGCGTGAGGATGTCCGTACCGTGCCGGAATCCCGCCGGTCACCTGACAGGCGGGGCCCCGGTCACCACCGCGGCCACCGCGGAGCCCTCCTCGAACGCTCCCTCCTCCACCAACACGACAAGCCCATACAGCAACTTGGCGACATAGAGACGCTCGACCGCCACTGCGTGCCGCTCCTCGAAGTCCTCGGCGAAAGCATCGAGCGCGGAGGTCGTCCGGCCGTAACCCCCGAAATGGAAGCGGTCGTCGAGGGTCCAGTTGCCGCGCCGCCCGCCGAAGGCCTGCTTCTGTAGATCCTTTGTGTCTGCCGTCAGGAAGTCGCCCTTCAGGACGGGTATGCCCAGCGCCCGCTGCCCGGGCCCCAGTCCCGCGGCGAGACCCGCCAGCGTGCCGCCCGTGCCGCAGGCGAGCGCGACGACGTCGGCCTGCCCCCGCAACTCCTCGCCGAGCGCCCGACACCCGCGCACGGCGAGCGCGTTGCTGCCGCCCTCCGGGACGACGTACGCGTTTTCGGCGCCGGCCCCCCGCAGCAGCTCGGCCAGGAGTTCCGGCTCACCCTTGCGTCGGTACGTCACCCTGTCGACGAAGTGCAGCCGCATGCCGTCGGTGGCGCACCGGGCCAGGGAGGGGTTGAGGGGGCGGTCGGCCAGTTCCTGGCCGCGCACGATGCCGATCGTGGGCAGGCCGAGGAGGCGGCCCGCGGCGGCCGTGGCGCGTAGGTGGTTGGAGTAGGCGCCGCCGAAGGTGACGACGGTGCGGCCGGCCGCGGCGATGAGGTTGGGGGCCAGCTTGCGCCACTTGTTGCCGACGAGCTCCGGGTGGATCAGGTCGTCGCGCTTGAGCAGCAGACGGACGCCGTGGCGGGTGAAGCGGTCGTCGGTGACCTCCTGCAACGGCGACGGGAGCCGGGGGTGGAGGGCGGCGAGGTCGGGGGTGTCCGGGCTGGTCACCGCACCATTGTCACCATCCGGCGAGGTCCCGCCGCACGTCGGGTCACTTCAGGCGGTCCCGCACCCGCTTCCGCATGGACGCCATCGTGAAGCCCCGCGGATCGACCTTCCCCGGCTGCCACTCCAGGTGGCCGATGACCGATCGTTCCGTCCAGTCGTGGTGGCGGCAGATCGCGGCGGCCGCTCTCTCGATCGCGTCGAGCTGGGCCTCGGGCCACGGGTCCAGGCCGTCGCCGAGGTTCTCGCACTCGAAGCCGTAGAAGTGGCGGTTGCCGTCGGTGTTCGCCTCGTTGTCGTGGGGGAGCGCCTTCTCGGCGATCACCGCGCGCAGGACGTCGTCGTCGCCGAGACCGGCGTGGTTGGCGCGGCCGTAGCCGACGAGGTGGACGGTGCCGTCCTTGGTGATGACGCCGTGGCACAGCGGGCCGGGGAGGTCCTCGTAGCCGTCCCGGCACAGTCGTACTGTCCGCTCGCTGCCTTTGGTCACGGTGTGGTGGATCATCACGCCGTGGACGGGGCCCCAGGGGCCCTTGTGGTTGCGATTGTGGTGCTCCCAGTCGCCGACCTCGACGACGGTGAGGCCCTCCGCCCTCAGGCCGGCCAGAAATCCGCCCGCGGACATGGGTGAGGCCATGGCCGCCTCCTTCGCGCTTGCGGCCGGCCGCCGTGCGCGGCCGACTCGTACCGCTTGCTTGTACCGGAAGCGGAGTGGCCGGACTACTCGCTCGCACAGCGTGCGAGCCGATCCGGACAACTTCCCTCCGCTGACCTGAAACGGCCGTCGAAGCGAGGCACTGGACAGGATCCCCCCATGTGCCCAGTGGATCGGTGATCCATTCCCGCTCTTTCGTGTAATAGCACCGGCACGGTCCGTGATGGAAGGCTTGTGTGTGCAGATCGATGCGGGGCGCAGATCAGCGCCGCGCAAACCGGGAGGGCAATTCCTTATGTCGGTAGGCGAAGAGGTCCGCACCGAGCAGGACAGGCCGCAGCAGAGCCTCGGCACAGCGGCCGCGCGGAACCTGGCCACCACCACCAAGTCCGCACCACAGATGCAGGAGATCAGCTCCCGCTGGCTGCTGCGCACGCTGCCCTGGGTCAATGTGCAGGGCGGCACATACCGGGTGAACCGGCGACTGAGCTATGCCGTGGGGGACGGCCGGGTCACCTTCGTGAAGACCGGGGACCGCGTGGAGGTGATCCCCGACGAGCTGCGCGAACTGCCCGCACTGCGGTCGTACGAGGACGAGGACGTGCTCACCGAGCTCGCCCGGCGCTGCGAGCAGCGCGAGTTCAGCCCCGGCGACGTGATCGCCGAGTTCGGAAGCCAGGCGGACGAGGTCTTCCTGCTGGCGCACGGCAGGGTGGAGAAGGTCGGCACCGGCCCGTACGGCGACGACGCGGTCCTCGGAGTCCTCGCCGACGGCGCCTACTTCGGCGATCAGGGACTCCTCGACCCCGACTCCATCTGGGAGTACACCGCCCGGGCGGTCACCGCCTGCACGGTGCTCGTACTGCCCCGCCAGCATGTCGAGCAGGTCTCGGAGCGCTCCGAGACCCTGAGCGGACACCTCCAGCAGCAGCGCGCGATCCCCTCGCAGCGCACCAACAAGTTCGGCGAGAAGGAGATCGACCTCGCGGCGGGTCACGACGGCGAGCCGGACATCCCGCACACCTTCGTCGACTACGAGGCCAGGCCCCGCGAGTACGAACTGAGCATCGCCCAGACCGTACTGCGCATCCACTCGCGCGTGGCCGACCTCTACAACCAGCCCATGAATCAGACCGAGCAGCAGATCCGGCTGACCGTCGAGGCGTTGAAGGAACGCCAGGAGCACGAACTCGTCAACAACCGCCAGTTCGGGCTGCTGCACAACTGCGAGTACGACCAGCGCCTCCAGCCGCACGACGGCGTGCCCAGCCCCGACGACCTGGACGAACTGCTCAGCAGGCGGCGCGGTACCAAGCTGCTGCTGGCCCACCCGCGGGCGATCTCGGCGATCGGGCGTGAACTCAACAAGCGCGGACTGGTCCCGGAGACCATCGAGGTGGCCGGCAACCGGATTCCCACCTGGCGCGGGGTGCCGATCTACCCGTGCAACAAGATCCCGGTCACCGAGGCCCGCACTACCTCGATCATCGCCATGCGTACCGGCGAGGCCGAACAGGGCGTCATCGGCCTCCAGCAGGCCGGCATCCCGGACGAGATCGAGCCCAGCCTGTCCGTGCGCTTCATGGGCATCAATGAGCAGGCGATCATCAAGTACCTGGTCACGGCCTACTACTCGGCCGCGGTCCTGGTGCCGGACGCGCTCGGTGTTCTGGAGAACGTCGAGATCGGCCGCTGGAGGTGACGTCCGCGCACCCGAACGCCGTGTCCCCGCTCTTCGGGGCGGGTACATCCCGGTCGTATGCGCCCAGCCACGACGGAAGCGCCACCGCTCTCCGAGGGGGACCCCATGGCCGAGTTCATGACGGACACCAAGCAGAGCGCCGGCGCACACCCCACCGGGACCCGTCCGCTCGACGGGCAGGAGGCGGGGGTGATCCTGGAGCGGGCCCGGACCTCGGTCGACCCCGCGCTGCGCGCGGCCCTTGAGTCGCTGCCCGGCTCCATGCGCCGGGTCGCGCTCTACCACTTCGGCTGGGAGCACGCGGACGGCACCCCGGCGGCGGGCAACGCCGGCAAGGCGATACGTCCCGCGCTCGTCCTCACCGCCGCCGCCGCGCTCGGTGGACCGGGGGCGCGGGCGGCGGCCGTGCGGGCGGCCGCGGCGGTCGAACTGGTCCACAACTTCACGCTGCTGCACGACGACGTGATGGACCGGGACGCCACCCGGCGACACCGGCCCACCGCGTGGACCGTGTTCGGCGACGCCGACGCGATCCTCGCCGGGGACACTCTCCAGGCACTCGCCCTGCGGCTGCTCGCCGAGGACCCGCATCCGGCGTCCGCGCGGGCCGCCGCCCGGCTCGCGGACTGCGTCGTCGAGCTGTGCGCCGGCCAGCACGCGGACACGGCCATGGAGCTGCGAGGGCCGGGCGAGGTCACCCTGGATGAGGTGCTCGCCATGGCCGAGGCCAAGACGGGCGCGCTGCTCGGGTGCGCCTGCGCGTTGGGGGCGCTGTACGCGGGTGCGGCGGAGGAGGACGTCGAGGCGCTGGACGCGTTCGGCCGGGAGGCGGGGCTCGCCTTCCAGCTCATCGACGACGTGATCGGCATATGGGGCGACCCGCGCAGCACCGGCAAGCCGGCCGGCGCGGACCTCGTCGCCCGCAAGAAGTCCCTGCCGGTGGTCGCGGCGCTCACCTCGGGCACACCGGCTGCCGCGGAACTGGCCGAGCTGTACGGCGTTCCGTTCGAGGAAGGAGACCTGGAGCGGACGGTTCTCGCCGTGGAGCGGGCGGGCGGCCGTGACTGGGCGCAGGTCCAGGCCGCCGACCGGATGGCCCGCGCCATGCAGGAACTGGCCCGTGCGGTGTCCGACCCGGAGGCGGCGGGCGGGTTGCTGGCACTGGCGGAGTTCGTGACGCGGCGCAGCAACTGAGGCCACCGGGACTCGTCATCACACCCGTCAACCCCGTTGAACAGTAGACATCTGAACAGCGGACATCGAACGCCGTCGCAACCCGTCACCAAGACCCCGGAGCCGCCGGGGCCACGCGGTCCTGACCCCGCGCGGTGGTCTGCGGCTCCGGTCGGGCGGGTCCCGCACATCCCCACGGTGTGCGGGCCTCGCCGATTCGTTCGTGCCGATGGCGCGTTCACTCCCACCCCACGCCCAACGGCCGTACGATCAAGGTCCGTTGACGTGAAGGGGCGGGAACATGGGCGTGGCGATCCGGGCGGCGAGCGCAGGCGACCGTGGACTGGTCGTCCGGTTGCTGGACGCGGCCTTCCAGGACGATCCGGTCAGCCGCTGGGTGTTCCCCGGGGACGAGTACCGCCGTAGGACGCACCACAGGCTGATGGCCGCGTTCACCGACATCGTGCTCGGGGAGGGGCGCGTCGACCTCACCGAGGACGGCACGGCCTGCGCGCTGTGGCTGTCCGTGCCGGCGGCGGACGGCCACGGTCAGGACACCGACGAGGACGATGGCCCCGCCCGAGTGCGCGCCGCCGTCGACCCCGGGAACGAGCGCGTCGAACTCATCGGCCGGCTCACCGCCGACATTCACCCGTCGGACCGTGCCCACGCCTACCTGTGGATGATCGGCGTGGCCCCCGAGCGCCAGGGTGAGGGGCTCGGAACCGCGCTGATCATCCCGGTGCTCGACCGCTGCGACCACGAGGGCGTGCCTGCCTATCTGGAGGCGAGCAACGCCCGCAGCCGCAAGCTGTACGAGCGCCTCGGCTTCGAACTCACCGACCGCCCCCTCGACCTGCCGGAAGGCCCACAGATGTGGCCGATGTGGCGCGAGCCGCGCACCTGAGCGCGGCCGCTCGACGCACGGTTCCGGCCGGCCCGTCCGCCGGTCCGCTGCCACGCCGTTCCGGTCCGCGGGCCCGCCTCCGCCGGTGTCGCCGACCCGCCTCCGCCGGTCCGCCGGCCGACACCCTCCGGGCTGCCGGCCCGCTCCCCTCCGATCCGTGGCCCGCCCTCCCAGTCCGTCGACCTACCCCTCCGGCACCACCGTCGCCACGATCCGCTCCACCAGCCCCTCCGGCACGCTCACCCCGGGCAGTACGCCGTCCAGGACGCCCGGCAGGGTGAGGTGCTCCAGGATCAGTCCGAGCATCGCGAGGTAGAGCACGGTGACGGTCTCGTCGCCGCCGGGGAGCCCGGCCTCGCGGTGGAACCGCATGCCGTACTCCAGGTCGCCGCGCACCGACTTGGTGTAGGAGGCGCGCAGTTCGGGGCGTCGGGTGGCTTCGAGGCGCATCTCCAGCAGGGCGAGGTAGCCGGTGCGGTCGCGGGTCGCGCGGCTCATCAGGTCGTGCATGAAGGCGGTGACCAGCAGGCGGTCCTTCGGTCTCGTCATCAGGTCGGCGAGTTTGTCGGGGTCGGGTGCGAGCCGGTCGTGCAACCGGACGTCGATCTGCCGCAACAGGTCGTCGCGGCCGGTGAAGTAGTTGGAGGCCGTGCCCACCGGCACCGCGGCCTCGGTGTCCACCGCGCGGAACGTCAGCCCGCGCGCCCCCTCGCGTGCGAGCACCTCGACACCCGCGTCCACGAGCGCGGCCCGGCGCTCCGGGTTGCTGGCCATACGGAATCCCCTCTCTCACTTGATCTCGTGTGCTGAATTCCCTTGCGACCACTACAAGAGAAGTACTACAACTGAAGCACTACAAGCGAAGTACTTCAACTGAAGTGGTTCACGGCAGCCTACGAAAAGAGACCGGCTTGCGAAAGCTCACCTACTTCATCGCCTGCTCCATCGACGGGTTCATCGGAGACCCGGGCGGCGACGCGTCGACCATGTACCGCTTCGTGGACGAGGAGTTCCTCGAATTCCTCGGCACCGAGTATCCGGAGACCGTGGCGACCCCCGGCCGCCGGGCCGTCGGCATCGACGACCGGCCGAACCAGAAGTTCGACACGATCGTCCAGGGCCGCGCCAGCTACGACATCGCGCTCACGGACGGCATCACCAGCCCGTACGCCCACCTGCGCGAATACGTCGCCTCGCGCACTCTGAAGGAGTCGCCCGACCCGCACGTCGAGATCATCGCGGACGACCTGGTCGCCAAGGTGCGCGAACTCAAGGCGGAGGACGGCGGACTCGGCATCTACCTGTGCGGCGGCTCGGCGCTCGCGGGCGAACTGCTCGACGAGATCGACGAGCTGGTCATCAAGACCTACCCGGTCGTGCTGGGCACCGGCATGCCGATGTTCGGCTCCGGCTTCGCGGTCACCGACTTCGAGCTCGGCGAGGTGCGCACCTTCAAGAACGGGGCGCTCGTGCGGACGTACAGCAGGAAGCGCTGACGCACCGCTCGCCCTACGCTGAAGGCATGGACAGCGACGCACATGCCTGTCCCGCCTGCGGACAGCCCGTCGATACAGTCGTCCGGCGCCACAAGACGCTGGGCGCGTGGGTCCCGGTATGGGTTCCCGGCCCGTGCCGCAACCCGAAGTGCGAGGCGTACGTCGACAAGGCCACGGAAGAGGCCGCGGCCGACGAGAAGCACACGCACCGCACCCCCGCCCCGAACACCGCCACCCCGAAGAAGCCCTGAGCCGGGCCGGCCGAAGCAGAAAAGTCGAGCCGGGCTGTCGAGAACCCCCGACCGGCTCCGACGTCCCCTGTGAGCGCCGCCCACCACGGGCGGCCCGAGGCGAAGACGCCGAAGACGTGAAGGAGCGGACTCATGAAGTACCTGGTCATGGTGCAGGGCACGCAGGCGGACTACGAGGCGATGCGCGGCAAGACATCCCCGGACTCCCCGGCCTGGAACGCCCAGCAGCTCGAGGCGATGTACGCCTACATGGGAGCGATCAACGACGACCTCTCCGAGACCGGCGAGTTCATCGACGGACAGGGCCTGGCCGAGCCCGCGCGGGCCCGCACGGTCACACTCGGCGACGACGGCAAGGCCGTGATCACCGACGGCCCGTACAGCGAGACCAAGGAGCTGATGGCCGGCTACTGGGTCCTGGAGTGCGCGAGCCTGGAGCGGGTCACGGAGATCGCCGACCGTGTCACCCGCTGCCCCCAGCCCGAGGGGGCCCCGAACTACCCGGTGGTGATCCGGCCCATCCTGGACGGCGCCGGGGACATCTGCTGAGCCGTCCGTGAGAGCCAGCCGCGAGACCGAGGACCTGCTGCGCCGCCACGCGCCGCAGGTCCTCGGCGCGCTGGTCAGGCGGTACGGCCATTTCGACGCCGCCGAGGACGCCGTACAGGAGGCACTCCTCGCGGCGGCCGGGCAGTGGCCCTCGGCGGGGCTGCCGGACAACCCGCGCGGATGGCTCATCAAGGTGGCCTCGCGGCGGCTGACCGACGCCCTGCGGGCGGAGCGGGCGCGGCGGGCCCGGGAGGAACGGGCGGCGGCCCTGGCCCCACGCGACGCGTTCGTCACCGAAGACGGGGACCGGGCGCCCCGGGAGGACGACACCCTCTCCCTGCTCTTCCTGTGCTGCCACCCCGATCTGCCGCCGCCCGCGCAGATCGCGCTGACCCTGCGCGCGGTCGGCGGCCTCACGACGGCCGAGATCGCCCGCGCGTACCTGGTCCCCGAGGCGACCATGGCCCAGCGCATCAGCCGCGCCAAGCTGAAGGTGCGGGGCGTGCGCTTCGGGCGGCCGGACAACTGGGCCGCGCGCCTGCCCGCGGTCCTGCAGACCCTCTACCTGATCTTCAACGAGGGCCATACGGCGACCTCCGGACCGGCCCTCCAGCGGCGCGACCTCGCCGGCGAGGCGATCCGCCTGACCCGCACGGTCCACCGCCTCCTCCCCGACGACCGCGAGACGGCCGGTCTGCTGGCCCTGATGCTGCTCACCGACGCCCGCCGCGACGCCCGCACCGGACCGCACGGCGAGCTGATCCCCCTCGACGAACAGGACCGCGACCGCTGGGACAAGGCCGCGATCGAGGAGGGCGTCGCCCTGGTCACCCACGCGCTCAGCCACGGGCCCGCCGGCCCCTACCAGCTGCGGGCCGCCATCGCCGCCGTGCACGACGAGGCGCCGACCGCTCAGGCGACCGACTGGCGGGAGATCCTCGGCCTCTACGACGTCCTCGTGCGCCTCGTCCCCGGTCCCGTCGAACGGCTGGGCCGCGCCATCGCCGTCGCCATGGTCCGGGGCCCGCAGGCCGGGCTCGCCGAACTCGACGCTCTCAAGGACGCGTTGCGCACGGGCCACCGTCTGGACGCGGTCCGGGGCCACCTCCTGGAACGCGCCGGCTCGTACGACGAAGCCCGCGCCGCCTACGAGTCGGCCGCCGCCAGGACCCTGAGCCTGCCGGAGCAGCGCTATCTGCAGGCGCGGGCGGCCCGTCTGAGGCCGTAACGTGATCCCATGAGCACCTCGACGCCCATTCTTCACCTCACCGAGCGTTCCCTGTGGGAAGCGGCCCGCGCGCGAGGCACGTACGAGCTCTCGACCCGCGGCCGCACCCTCCAGGAGGAGGGCTTCATCCACTGCTCGACTCGGGCCCAACTCCCGCGGGTGGCCGCCTTTCTGTACGGCTCCTACGACGGCCCCGACGACCTGGTGGTCCTCGTCGTCGACCCCGAGCGGCTCGACGCGGAGCTGAAGTACGAGGCACCGGAGCCCGGCGCCGAGGAGTTCCCGCACGTGTACGGGCCCATCCCGGTGGAGGCCGTGGTGGACGTGGAGGTGTGGCGCGCCGGCTAGGGACGCGCCAGTCCGCCCGTCTGCGGGTCGCGGCCCGTCAGGCAGTACGTGCCGCCCGCCGGGTCGCGCATGACCGTCCAGTGGCGGCCGTGGGAGACGAGTTCCGCACCGAGCCGCTGGTGCTCGGCCGCCGTCGCCGCGATGTCCGCGCAGGCCAGGTCCAGATGGGCGGTCAGAGGCCGCTCCTCGTCCAGGCGCTGGAGGAGGACGCGGACCGGCAGCCCGGGCGGCGGCTTGACCACGTGGAACTCGGGAAGCGAGCCGGGCAGGGACTGCCAGTCCGGCAGAAGCGCGCCCCAGAAGGCGACCTCGGCGTCGTACGCGGACGGCGGGACGTCGACACACACCTGGTCGAGCCGGCTGCCGCGCACCACCGGCGGCCGCACCGCCTCCCCCTGCCACGGAACGGCACAGAACAGCTGTCCCGCGGGCGACCGCAGCACGGCCCACCCCTCGTGTTCGGCCGCCATGGCCGCCCCGCACGCCACCGCCGACTCCACGAACCCGGCCACGTCGTCCACCGCGAAGTCGAGATGCGCGCCGCCGGCCCCCTCCGTGACGCCCTGGACCTTCACGCAGGCGTCGGCGCCGTCCGGCACGAGAGTCGCGAACTCGCCCTGGTCACCCCGGGGTTCGGACAGCCGCGTGTCCGTCACGGCCGTCCAGAACTCCTGGGCCCGGTCGAGGCCCTGGGCGGGCCGGTCGATGAAGGCGTACGTCCAGCGGATGCTCATGCGGTGATCGTAGGCGGGGGAGACGGTAGGCGGGGGAGACGGGGCGGCCGTCGGAGGGTGAGCCCCGCGCGGAGCACACGCGCGACGCCCGCGCCTGAGTACGCGTACCCAGGCCGATCGTGTCGCTCGCCTCTGGTGCGGCCGGTCCGCGTTCCCCATGCTGCAATCCACGCCGCCACGGAAGAGGTTCTTATGGGTCGTGAACTGCAGCTGCGCGCTGCCGGTCCGGAGGATTTGGAGTGGATCCACGAACTGCGTCATCGGGTGTACGCACAGGAGTTGGGCCAGCACCCGCCGGATCCGTCCGGGCGGCTGAGTGACGGGCTGGACGGCGAGAACGTCTATCTGGTCGCGGCGCGAGGCGCCACCCGGATCGGCTTCGTCAGCCTGACTCCTCCCTGGCTGGGGCGCTTCGGGCTGGACAAGTACCTGACCCGCGACGAGCTGCCGCTGCTGGCCGAGGGCGATCTGTTCGAGGTGCGCATCCTCACCGTCGAGCCGCGCTGGCGGGCCTCCGCGGCGGCACCGCTGCTGATGTACGCGGCGCTGCGCTGGATCGCCGCCCGGGGCGGTCGCCGGGTGGTGGCGATGGGACGCACCGAACTGCTCGACATGTACCTGGCCGCGGGCCTGCGCCCGGTCGGCCGTACCGTCCACAGTGGCGCGGTGACCTTCGAGGTGCTCACCGGCAGCGTGACCGAGCTGACGAAGATCTCGACGGACCGTCACCGCACCACGCTGGAGCGTCTGCGAAGCGAGGTGGACTGGCGGCTCGACGTGCCGTTCGCACCCCGGCCGGACGGCTGCGAACACGGTGGCGCTTCGTTCACCGCCATCGGCACGGACTTCCGTACTCTGCACCGGCGCCTCGAGGTGGTCGCGGCCGACGTGCTGGACGCCTGGTTCCCGCCGGCCCCCGGGGTGCGGGCGACCCTCGTCGAGGACCCGGCCTGGGCCGCCCGGACCTCGCCGCCGACCGGCGCCGAGGGCCTGCTTGCGGAGATCGCCGCGGTCCGGGCGCTGTCGGAGGAGGCGCTCGCGGTCGGCGCCGGTTCTTCCGACCTGATCTTCAGGGCGTTCGGCCGGTGGCTGACCCCGGAGAGCAGGGTGCTGCTGATGGACCCGGGCTACGGCGAGTACGCCCACGTCACGGAGAGGGTGATCGGATGCCGGGTCGACCGGCTCCGGTTGCGCCGCGAAGACGGCTGGCGGATCGATCCGGCCCGGCTGTCCGCCGCTGTCGACTCCGGCCGCTACGACCTCGTGGTGGTGGTCAACCCGAACAACCCGACCGGACGCCACGCGCCGGCCGCGGAGCTGCGCTCGGTGATCGAAGCCGCGCCGGCCCGAACCCGCTGGTGGATCGACGAGGCCTACCTGGGCTATGTCGACCCGACCGAGTCACTTGCCGGGCTAGCCGCGACGGACCCGCGGGTGGTGGTCTGCACCTCACTGTCCAAGATGTACGCGCTGTCCGGCATGCGGGCGGCCTACCTGGTGGCCGAGCCGAACACCGCGGCCCGGCTGCGCCGATGGACCCCGCCCTGGCCGGTCAGCCTTCCGGCGCAACTGGCCGCCGTGGCAGCCCTGCGCGACCCGGCGTACTACAGCGCCTGCTGGCTTCGCACCCACGCGCTGCGAGGGCAACTGGCCGCCGGGCTCGCCGGGCTGGACCAGAGCGTGGTGGTCGACGAGGGCGTGGCGAACTTCCTCACCGTGACCCTGCCGTCCGGCGGACCGAGTGCCGCACAAGTGGTGAACGAGTGCCGCCGCCACGACGTCTACCTGCGCGACCTGTCGCCGCTGTCGCCGGAGTACCAGGGGCGCACGGTACGCACCGCGGTCAAGGACACCGCCGAGAACGCGCGCATCGTGGCCGCTTTCCGGGAGGCCCTGGACGTACTGCGGCCGCCTTCGGCCTCGCCCGTCACCCGGTCCGGGCGCGTTCCCGCCGCGGGATCCGCCCGGTGATCACCGTGGCCTCCCTGGCGCCCTACCTCGGTGGGGCGCTGGCGCTGGGCGGCGTCGCAGTGGCGGTGTCCCGGCGCCGTGAACTGCTGATCCGGTGGTGTGCCTGGGCGGTCGGAGTGCCGCTGATCACCGGCGCGTTCTGGTGGGGCCGGCCGGGCGCCGCGGCCATCGCCATCGTGGTCGGGGTGATCGCCGTGATGGAGTTCGGCGCGCTGATGCGGCTGGGCCGGTGGGACCGGGCGGTGCTGGCCGCGGCGGTGGCGGGCGTCGTGCTGGCCGCCTGGCTGGCGCCCGGAGAGGTGCTCCGTGTGGCCGCGATCGGGGCGCTCGCGGTGGCCGCGGTGCCGCTCCTGGCCGGCGACGCCGACCACGGCCTGCACCGGCTCGGCGCCGGCCTGCTCGGGCTGGCCTGGCTGAGTGTGCTGGCCGCCCTCGTGCCGCTTGGGGCGAGCGCGCTCGCGCTGTTCGTCGCGGTCTCGATCGCCGACATCGTGGCGTACTTCGCCGGTCAAAGGCTCGGCGGGCCGAGGTTGTCGCCCCTGTCACCGGCCAAGCGGTGGAGCGGGACCCTGGCCGGGGCCGCGGCCGGCCTCGCGGTGCTCGCCGTGCTGTCCGCGCCGAGTTGGCCGATGGCGGTGGCGGTGGCGGTCGGCGGCCCGGTCGGCGATCTCCTCGAATCCATGATCAAAAGAGGGGTGCAGACCAAGGACTCCGGCAGCTGGCTGGCCGGCTCCGGCGGTCTGCTGGACCGGATCGACTCGCTGCTCATCGCGCTGGCCGTCCTGCTCGTACTGCGCTGACCAGCGTCCGCCCTGCGGCTGATCGATGGTGTTGCTGGCCGCCGCGGCGGTAGGTGTACGACCCTGCGGATGACCGGCACGGTCGACGACTTCGTCGTCGGACTCCGACCCCGACCGACAGGGAACCGGCGCCCCCTCAACTGCCGCTGTGGGAAGGGCGATGGAGCTGTGCCCGCCGGGCAAAGAAGACCGCACCCGGACCGTCGGTGGCGCCGTTGTCGGCGGCCTGCGGACCGGGTGCGGGCAGTGGACCAGGCGACCAAAGGCATCGCAGGTCGTGCGGCGTGATCAAAGATCAGGCCTTCTTGGTCTCCCAGAAGATCTTGTCGATCTGGGCGATGTAGTCCAGGGCCTTCTGACCCGTGGCCGGGTCGGTCGAACCCTTGGCGGCCGAGAGGGCCTTCAGGGCGTCGTTGACCAGCTGGTGCAGCTCCGGGTACTTCTCGAAGTGCGGGGGCTTGAAGTAGTCGCTCCACAGCACGGAGACGTGGTGCTTCGCGAGCTCGGCACGCTGCTCCTTGATGACGGTGGCGCGCGCCTGGAAGTGCGGGTCGTCGTTGCCGGCCATCTTTTCCTGGACAGCCTTGACCGACTCCGCCTCGATGCGGGCCTGGGCCGGGTCGTACACGCCGCAGGGCAGGTCGCAGTGGGCGCTGACCTTGACCTTGGGGGCAAACAGGCGGGAAAGCATGCGCAATCCTTCCTCGTGATCGTCTTCTCAGGTGCGACATTACTCCCCGAGAGAAGCGTTTTCGCGAGTGCCCCCATGGGCTTAGGACAAAAGTCCGGGGTCAGACTGAGACTGGTGGAGGAACGGACCGGGGAGGTGCCGGGGATGCCGGAGCTGTCGCAGGAGACCGAACGCGGGGGTGCCGTACTGCCGTTTGGGCTGGCCGAGGTGACCGGGCCGTCCATGGTGCCCACGCTCAGCCACGGGGATCAGCTCGTCGTCCAGTGGGGCGCGAGGATCCGGCCCGGCGACGTGGTCGTCCTGCGTCATCCGTTCCAGCAGGACCTGCTCGTCGTCAAGCGGGCCGTGCAGCGGCGGGAGGGCGGCTGGTGGGTGCTCGGGGACAACGCGTACGCCGGCGGCGACAGCACTGACTACGGGACCGTCCCCGACGAACTGGTGCTCGGCAAGGTGCGCTTCCGCTACCGGCCGCGCAGGCCGGATCAGCGTTCGCCGTTCGCCGCGGTGCGCTGGGCGCTGTCGGCCGCGAGGCCGGTCTTCTCCGACCGGTCGGCCTCCAGGCGCTTGCGGGCGCGGTAGGCCGCCACGTTGGCGCGGGTCGCGCAGCGGTCGGAGCAGTAGCGCCGGGAACGGTTCGTGGACGTGTCGAGGTAGGCGTTGCGACAGGGGGCCGCCTCGCACAGGCCGAGGCGGTCGACGCCGTACTCCGTGAGATGGAAGGCGAGGCCCATCGCGGCGATGGCCGCGTAGCCCGCGGTCGCGTTCGACGGGTGGTCCGCCAGGTGCATGTGCCACAGCGGGCGGCCCTCGTCGTCCCGGTAGTCGTGGCCGGAGATCTGCGGGCTCACCGGGAACTCCAGCAGCAGGGAGTTCAACAGGTCCACCGCCAGGGTCTCGTTGCCCGTGTCCGCCGCCTCGAAGACCGCCCGGAGCCGCGCCCGTACGCTCCTGAAGCGCGTGACGTCCGCGTCCGTGGCGCGCCGGGCCACTCCCTCGTTGCCGCCGAAGAGGTCGTGGATTGCCTCGACCGAGGTCAGCACGTCCTTGCCCCGGGCCGGTTCCTCGCTGTTGACGAGGCGTACGGCGTAATCCGAGTAATAGGCCAGTTCCACTTGTAGTCCTTACGGAGGCGTTCTATGGTCGTGGTGCGGTCGGGTAACGGCCGATCGTGCATCCAGGGTATTACGTCACGTATGCGACGGAGGGGCTCGATGGCGGACACGGACACGCACACCACCACTGCCGGTACCGACTGGCAGGCCTGGCAGAGGAGCTGGGACCGGCAGCAGGAGTGGTACATGCCCGACCGGGAGGAACGCTTCCGGATCATGCTCGACATGGTCGAGGCCCTCGTCGGCACCACCCCGCGCGTCCTGGACCTCGCGTGTGGCACGGGAAGTATCACGGCCAGGCTCCTCGCCCGGTTCCCGCAGGCCACCAGCACCGGCGTCGACCTCGACCCGGCACTCCTCGCCATCGCCGAGGGCACCTTCGCGGACGACGAGCGCGTCACCTTCGTCACCGCCGACCTCAAGGACCCCGACTGGCCCGCCAGGCTGCCGTACGACTCGTACGACGCCGTCCTGACCGCCACGGCCCTGCACTGGCTGCACAGCGCCCCCCTCGCGGCCCTCTACGGTCAGGTCGCGGAACTCGTCCGCGACGGCGGTGTCTTCATGAACGCGGACCACATGATCGACGACACCACGCCCCGGATCAACGCGGCCGAGCGCGCGCAGCGGCACGCGGCCATGGAACAGGCCAAGTCCGACGGCGCCCTCGACTGGTCCCAGTGGTGGCAGGTCGCCGCCAAGGATCCCGTCCTCGCCGGGCCCACCGCCCGGCGCTTCGAGATCTACGGCGACCATGCCGACGGCGACATGCCGTCCGCCGCGTGGCACGCGCGCGTGCTGCGCGAGAAGGGCTTCGGGGAGGCGCGTCCGGTGTGGTGCTCCCCGTCGGACACGCTGCTGCTCGCCGTGAAGTAGCGGCAGAAGGCTTTGGCGTAGCGCCTGAGCGTACGGAAAGGGGCGGTACGGGAATCCCGTACCGCCCCTTCACCTTGCGCCTGCTACAGCACCTTGGACAGGAACGACTGCGTCCGCTCGTGCCGCGGGTTCGCCAGGACGTCCCGCGGGTTGCCGGACTCGACCACCACGCCGTCGTCCATGAAGACCAGGCTGTCGCCGACCTCCCGGGCGAAGCCCATCTCGTGGGTGACGACGATCATCGTCATGCCGGACTCGGCGAGGTCGCGCATGACGTCCAGGACGTCACCGACCAGCTCCGGGTCGAGCGCCGAGGTCGGCTCGTCGAAGAGCATCAGCTTCGGGTCCATCGCCAGCGCACGGGCGATCGCCACGCGCTGCTGCTGGCCACCGGAGAGCTGCGAGGGGTAGGTGGAGGCCTTGTCGGCCAGGCCGACCCGGTCGAGCAACTGCTGCGCGCGCTCCCGGGCCTGGGCCCGGCTCACGCCCTTGACCTGGACCGGCGCCTCCATGATGTTCTCGACGGCCGTCATGTGCGGGAACAGGTTGAAGCGCTGGAAGACCATGCCGATGTCGCGGCGCTTGACCGAGACCTCGCTGTCCTTCAGCTCGTACAGCTTGTCGCCCTTCTGGCGGTAGCCGACCAGGTCGCCGTCGACGTACAGACGACCCGCGTTGATCTTCTCCAGGTGGTTGATGCACCTGAGGAAGGTCGACTTGCCCGATCCGGAGGGGCCGATGAGGCAGAAGACCTCGCCGGACTTCACTTCGAGGTCTATGCCCTTGAGGACCTCGACCAGACCGAAGGACTTGTGGACGCCCTCGGCCTTCACCATGGCGGTCATGCGTTACCTCCCGCCGACTTCGAACGGCTCGACAGGGACAGCAGGTTCGCCCTGATCTTCTGGAGCGGCGTGGCCGGCAGGCTGCGGCTGGCACCGCGGGCGTAGTACCGCTCCAGGTAGTACTGGCCGACGCTGAAGATCGAGGTCAGCACCAGGTACCAGGCCGCGGCGAGGAACAGCATCTCGGCCGGGGCACCGGAGGTCTGGCCGATGTCCTGAGCGACGCGGAGCAGCTCCGAGTACTGGACCACCGACACCAGCGAGGTCGTCTTCAGCATGTTGATGACCTCGTTGCCCGTGGGCGGCACGATCACGCGCATCGCCTGCGGGACGACGATCCGGCGCAGCGTCTTGCCGTGGCTCATGCCCAGCGCGTGCGACGCCTCGGTCTGGCCCTCGTCGACCGAGAGCAGACCGGCCCGGCAGATCTCCGCCATGTACGCGGCCTCGTTGAGGCCGAGGCCCAGCAGCGCCGTCAGGAACGGGGTCATGAAGTCCGACCACTCGTTCTTGTAGAACGGCCCGAGGTTGATGTACTCGAAGACCAGGCCCAGGTTGAACCAGACGATCAGCTGGACCAGGACCGGGGTGCCGCGGAAGAACCAGATGTAGAACCACGCGATGGACGAGGTGACCGGGTTCTTCGACAGGCGCATCACCGCCAGCAGGATGCCGCCGACGACGCCGATCAGCATGCACAGCACCGTGAGCAAGAGCGTCTTGCCCACGCCGCTGAGGATGCGGTCGTTGAAGAAGTAGTCCGGGATCGCCCCCCAGTTGATCCTGCCCTGGGAGAACGCGTACACGATGCCGGCCAGCACGGCGAGGGCGACCACGGCGGACACGTACCGCCCGTAGTGCCGGACCGGGATGGCCTTGATGGCCTGCGGGCCGGCCGGCGGAGTGTCCGCCGGCCCGCCCGTCTTGTCGATGTCAACAGTCACGGGTGTTGCCTTTCAGTGCCCGCGGGCCGCGGTCACTTGCCGCCGTTGATGGTGGCTTCCTTGACGGCGCCGTCGGCGACGCCCCACTTCGTGATGATCTTCTCGTACTCGCCGTTCTCGATGATCGCGTCCAGCGCGGCCTTCAGGGCGTCCCGCAGCTGAGTGCTGTCCTTGGCGACCGCGATGCCGTACGGGGCGGCCTCGACCTGCTCGCCGACCAGCTGGAAGTCGTTGCCGCCACCGGAGGTCTTCACGGCGTACGCGGCGACGGGGAAGTCGGAGGAACCGGCGTCGGCGCCGCCCGCGCGCAGGCGGGTCTGGGCCTGCTGGTCGTTGTCGAAGGCCTGGATGGAGATCGTCTTGCCGCCGGTGCACTTCTTCGCCTCGGACTTGGCGAGGTCCTCGGAGACCGTGCCGCGCTGCACCACGATCTTCTTGCCGCACAGGTCGGACCAGGTCTTGATGCCCTGGTCGTCGCCCTTCTTGGTGTAGATCGAGACACCGGCGGTGAAGTAGTCCACGAAGTCGACGCCTTCGCCGACCTTCTTGCCGGTGTCCGAGTCGACACCCTCCTGGCGGTCCTTGGTGTCGGTCATCGCGGACATGGCGATGTCGTACCGGTCCGAGCGCAGACCCGTGATGAGGGTGTCGAAGGTGCCGTTCTCGAACTTGAACGTCACGCCGAGCTGCTTGCCCATGGCGGCCGCGAGGTCGGGGTCGATGCCGACGGTCTTGCCGGCGCTGTCCTTGAACTCGACCGGCGCGTAGGCGATGTCGGAACCGACCTTGATGACGCCCGCGTCACGGATCGCCTTCGGGAGCTTGTCGGCCAGCGGGGCGGCGCTCGCCGAGGTGGTGTCGGTGCTGCCCGAGCCGCTGTCCTCGGTCTGGTCACCGCAGCCGGTGAGTAGCAGAGCGCCTGCGACCGCGATCGCACCGACCGCTGCTAGCCGGGAGTGCGCGGCGGTCGTACGACGGGTGGAGCTTGCGGTCATTGTGGGTTCCTCCGGCGGATGGGTGGAGTTGCCATTGGGGCGGACACCTGCTGATGGGGTCGGCAGGTGCCTTTGGTCCTGGGTCGACGAGAGCACACGTCTTCGAGTGTCGCGACCTCGTGTGATGACGGCATCTTGCCATTCGGACTAAGGCATTCAGGGGCGCAGCCATGTCAAAATCGGATAACGGGCGACCCCCGAACCGCACCAGTTCGGTACATCACGACCGCACCATCTACGGGAATCCTCCCTTCCGGCCGCAATATCTTCGGTATGTCGCGGGATGCGGACCTCGGTCCGGCGCGGGTCGGCGCCGGTTGATCGACGTCCGAACGTCCGTCAAGCCGATCTTGAAGGTTTGGGCCGATATGTCCCATGATGCATGTCACCGGTGTGTCACCGATATGGGGACGATCCCGCTCCGCCATGTGACCTTGCACGTATTGGACTCGTCGGCGGGCGGCCCGTCCGGTAAGAAGGTTCTTTACACCCCTCATCCGGGGCTCAGGGCGCGTGTGCGGCGCGCCCGTCGCGTAGGGCCCGTACGTACCCCGTGCGGGTGCAGGACCATCAGGGCCGTACGCGGTGCCCGCCCACTTCTCAACCAGGAGTGGCCACCCTCAAACCATGAAGACCTAAGGGGTAAGACAAAGTGGCAGCGGAGATCGTCAATCCTCGCAGCGACAGCAGTACGGACCAGGAGGGCGGGGCGGAGCCCTTCGATTCCTTCGATCCGGCGTTCGCGCTGCACCGCGGCGGCAAGATGGCCGTGCAGGCCACCGTGCCGGTCCGCGACAAGGACGACCTGTCCCTGGCGTACACGCCCGGCGTCGCGAAAGTGTGCAGCGCGATCGCCGAGCAGCCCGATCTCGTCCACGACTACACGTGGAAGTCGTCTGTCGTCGCCGTTGTGACGGACGGTACGGCGGTGCTCGGACTCGGTGACATCGGACCCGAGGCCTCCCTCCCGGTGATGGAGGGCAAGGCGATCCTGTTCAAGCAGTTCGGCGGTGTGGACGCGGTGCCGATCGCTCTGAACTGCACGGGTGTGGACGAGATCGTCGAGACCGTGGTCCGGCTCTCGCCGTCGTTCGGCGGGATCAACCTCGAGGACATCTCGGCGCCGCGGTGCTTCGAGATCGAGCGCAAGCTCCAGGAGCAGCTGGACATCCCCGTCTTCCACGACGACCAGCACGGTACGGCGGTCGTGACGCTGGCGGCGCTCAGGAACGCGGCGAAGCTGACCGGTCGTGGGATCGGCGAGCTTCGAGCCGTCATCTCGGGCGCCGGCGCGGCCGGTGTGGCCATCGCGAAGATGCTGGTCGAGGCCGGCATCGGGGACGTGGCGGTCGCGGACCGCAAGGGGATCGTGTCGGGTGACCGTGACGATCTGACCTCGGTCAAGAGGGAGCTCGCCGGCTTCACGAACAAGGCGGGCATCACCGGGTCGCTGGAGGCCGCCCTGGAAGGCGCCGACGTCTTCATCGGGGTTTCCGGCGGTACGGTGCCGGAGCCGGCGGTCGCCTCGATGGCCGAGGGCGCCTTCGTCTTCGCCATGGCCAACCCGAACCCCGAGGTCCACCCCGATGTCGCGCACAAGTACGCGGCCGTCGTGGCCACCGGGCGGTCGGACTTCCCCAACCAGATCAACAACGTGCTGGCGTTCCCCGGGATCTTCGCGGGGGCGCTGCAGGTGCGGGCCTCCCGGATCACCGAGGGCATGAAGATCGCGGCGGCCGAGGCGCTGGCGTCGGTGGTCGGCGACGACCTCGCCGCGGACTACGTGATCCCCTCGCCGTTCGACGAGCGGGTGGCGCCTGCGGTGACGGCTGCGGTGGCGGCGGCGGCGCGGGCGGAGGGTGTTGCTCGGCGCTGAGGTCTGTGGTGGCCCCGTCCCCGTCCGATTGGGCGGGGCCATTTTTTTGTCTGGGCGCCCGGCTGAACGGGTGGTTTCGGGGGTGCGCGTGCGCGTGCGCATGCGCACGCGCGTAGCGCCTTCGGGTGCGTGCGGGGGGATGGGGGTCGGGGCCGGGGGGGGGGGGGGGGGG
>NZ_JBXEJE010000002.1:323676-446344 GCF_056820935.1 Streptomyces sp. Q2
GGGTCGGGGCCGTGTCGGGGGGTGTCCGTCCTCGGAACGGCGCGGAATCGGTTCCTTGGAGAGGTGCCGGCGTTGACGCGCCAACCGCTGCGGGCGGACACCCCCCGACACGGCCCCTTGCCGCCGTACGCGGGTGCGGGTGCGGGTGCGGTGCGGGGGCGGGTGCGGAGCGAGCGCGCACCTTGCGACGTCGGTGACGCCGGCTGAGGCCACCTCGCGACCGAGCGACTGACCGAGTCGGGCGGGCCCTCGACCTCCTGCTGGGGGTGCGGCCCGGTGGCCGTTGCGGCTCGTTGACCGGGCGGATGGGTGGAGGCCGTCCCGAGTCCTCACCTGCTGGGGGTGCGGCCCGCGCGGCGAGGGTCACCTATCGATCCACCGGGTCGGGTGATAGGTGAAGGCCATCCCCAATCCTCGTCCACCTGTTGGGGGTGCGGCCCGCGTGGCGAGGGCCACGTCTTGACCCACCGGCTCCGGCGATAGGTGGAAGGCCATCCCAATCCCCGTCCACCTGCTGGGGGCGCAGGCCCACGGCGAGGGTCACCTTTCGGCCGACCGAGTCGGGTGGTGGGTGGGCGTGGGGCGGGGGTTTGGGGGCGGAGCCCTCAGCAGGGCCGCGGGCGGTGCCGGGGGTGTTGGCAAGAGGGTGTGTGTCACAGGGGGCAACGGTTCCACCCGCTCGCACTCGGCCCTATCGTCAAGGTCATGTTCGCTGTCTACGCCGCCCGAATCGACCGCGACCAGCCGCTCTCCGGCCTGGAGTCGGGGGAGCGCCCGGCCCCCGATCCCCGCCCCGGCTGGAGCGTCGTCGACGTCAGGGCCGCCTCCCTCAATCATCACGACCTCTGGTCCCTGCGCGGCGTGGGCCTCGCAGAGGACAAGCTGCCGATGATCCTCGGCTGTGACGCCGCCGGCGTCGACCAGGACGGCAACGAGGTCGTCCTGCACTCCGTCATCGGCCAGACCGGCCACGGCGTCGGCCCGAAGGAGCCCCGCTCCATCCTCACCGAGCGTTACCAGGGCACCTTCGCCGAGCAGGTCGCCGTACCGACGTGGAACCTGCTGCCCAAGCCCAAGGAGCTCTCCTTCGAGGAGGCCGCCTGTCTGCCGACGGCGTGGCTGACGGCGTACCGGATGCTGTTCACGAACGCCGGCGTACGTCCCGGCGACTCGGTTCTCGTGCAGGGCGCCGGCGGTGGTGTCGCCACGGCCGCGATCGTGCTCGGGAAGGCCGCCGGGTTGCGGGTCTTCGCGACCAGCCGGGACGAGGCGAAGCGGAAGCGGGCCGTCGAGCTCGGGGCCGTGGAGGCGGTGGAGCCGGGTGCGCGGCTGCCGCAGCGGGTCGACGCCGTGATCGAGACCGTCGGCGCGGCCACCTGGTCGCACTCGGTGAAGTCCCTGCGGCCCGGCGGAACGCTCGTGATCTCCGGCGCGACGAGCGGCGACCGTCCCTCGCACGCCGAGCTGACCCGGATCTTCTTCCTGGAGCTCAAGGTCGTCGGCTCCACGATGGGCACCAAGGACGAACTGGAGGACCTGCTCTCCTTCTGCGCCGCCACCGGCGTACGTCCCGTCATCGACGAGGCGTTCCCGCTCGACCGGGCCCGCGAGGGCTTCGAGCGGCTGGAGTCCGGGGACCAGTTCGGAAAGATCGTCCTCACGAACGGCTAGCGGGCTCTCGTTTTTCGGTGGCCGGTCCGGGTTCCGGGCCGGCCGTCGTCGTGTCTCAGGTGTCAACGTTGGTTGACACGTGGGGGCTTGTCAATCTAAGTTGACAGGCATGACCGAAGCAACGGATCTCGCCGAGCGCGCGGGCGACCGGGACCCCCGGGTCGGCCTCAGGGCCGTCGCCGCGCTGCGCAGACTGCTGGAGCAGCTGGAGGCCGTCCAGGTCCGCAACGCGCGCAATCAGGGCTGGTCGTGGCAGGAGATCGCCGCGGAACTCGGTGTGAGCAGGCAGGCCGTGCACAAGAAGTACGGGAGGCATTGATGTTCGAGCGGTTCACGAAGGACGCCCGGGACGTGGTGCGAGGGGCCGTCGGGTACGCGGAGGGGGCGGGCGTGCGGTCCGTGGAGGCGGAGCACCTGCTGCTCGCGCTGCTGGACCAGGAGGCCTCCCGCGCCTCCTTCGGGCTCGCCGCACTCGGGCTCACCGAGCGCAGGGAGTCCGTACGGCTGGCCCTGACCGAGGCGCGGCGACGTGCGGGCCTCACCCAGGCCGAGACCGACGCCCTGGCGGGACTGGGCATCGACGTCTCGGAGATCGTCGCCCGGGTGGAGGAGGTGCACGGCGTCGGCGCGATGTCCGGCGACCGCAAGGACAGGGGCTGGTGGTCGGGGCGCCGGACCTTCGGACGGGACGCCAAGGAGGTTCTGGAGAGGTCCCTGCGCATCGCCGTCGCCCGCCGCGACCGCCATGTCGGCGACGAACACCTCCTGTTGGCTCTTACCGCTCGCCCCGGCGTACCCGCGGAGGTCCTCGCCGATCACGGCGTGACGTACGAGGCACTGACGCGGGTCCTGTACGGGGGCAGGGGCGGGGACGGGGTGGCGAAGGCGGGTTGAGCGGGGCCCGTGGGGGGCATGGGCGTCGGCTGGAGGTCGTGGGTCATCGGCGGCCGGTGGCCGGGGCCCCCGGCCGACTCGTGTCGCTCATGCCCTTGGCGTCCGCAGCAGCGACCCGATGTGTGCCGCCGCCGTCGAGAGGTGGCGGCGGGCGTCGCGGAGTTGGTCCGGTGTGACTCCGTGGTCCCGGGCGGCGTCGCGGACGTCGTCCCGGAAGCGGTCGAGCAGGCGGTCCAGGTCGCGGGCCGGGTCGCCGGTGGGGTCCTCGTGGGCCCACGTCGGTTCGTAGTCGGCCGGGAAGTCCTTAGGGGTGTGCGCGTACTCGGGGGCGGGCGCCGCCTTCTCCGCGTTGCCGTAGCCCCGTCCGAATCCGAAGTCCTTGCCGTACTCCTTCCCGAACTCACCGAACTCCTTGGCCAGTTCGGTCAGTCCCTCGCGGACTCCCGTCGGCCAGTCGCCCCGTGTGAAGTGGTCCTGGACTTGTTCCTGGACGCGGCGGGCGATGCGCTGCACCTCTTCCTGTGCCTGCTCACGGGCCCGGTCCTGGGCCTCCTTGGCCTGACGGCGGGCGCGCTGGGCCTCCTCGCGGGCTCGCCGGCTCTCGTCCTTGGCGCGGCGGGCCTGTTCCTTCCACTCCTGCTTGACGCGGCGCATCTCCTCCCTGGCGGCGCGCCACGCCTCCTTGTCGGTGTACTCGCCGAAGTCCCCGGTGGGGCCCTCCTGTTCACCGCCGCCGGTCGCGGTGCCCCGGCGTGCCTCGGAGGCCGCCGCCCGCATCTCGCGGCGCAGGTCGCCCGCCGCACCGCGCACGTCGGCCCGGATCTCGGCGGCGAGCTCCGCGACCGACTCCCGGATCTCCAGCTCCAGATCGGCCAGTTCACCGCTGCGGTCGGCCAGTTCGGCGCGGCCAGCGTCGGTGATGGCGTACACCTTGCGGCCGCCCTCGGTGGTGTGGGTGACCAGGCCCTCGGTCTCCAGCTTGGCCAGCCGCGGGTAGACGGTGCCCGCGGAAGGCGCGTACAGCCCCTGGAAGCGCTCCTCCAGGAGGCGGATCACCTCGTAGCCGTGACGCGGGGCCTCGTCCAGCAGCTTGAGCAGGTAGAGGCGGAGGCGGCCGTGGGCGAAGACGGGGGGCATGTCAGAGCACCTTCTTGTCGGTCGTACCGTCGGCCGGGGTGCTGGTCGAGCCGCCGCCCGGGCCGGAAACGGAATTGTCCCCCGGGTCGCTTCGCGGGCCGTCCGCCGGGTCGTCGGCGTGCGGGTCCATGACGTCGTCCCACGGCTCGTCCTCCCGGGGCGGCCTGCGCAGCAGGGCGATCGAGCCGGAGACGGTCGTGGCTCGCAGCTTGCCGTTGCCCGTGCCGAGGCGGCCGGTGATCTTGTGGGCGCCCCACTGGCCGTGCACCCGGAGGCCGTCGAAGGCGTTGGAGATCGTGCCGCTCGCCGTGTTGGCCTCGACCTCGGCGTCCGCCGGCTGGGGCAGCCGGATGGCGATCTCGCCCGAGACGCTGGTCAGCCGGATGTCGGTGGGCCCGGCCGGATCGAGGTCGACGATCATGGAGCCGCTGACCGAGTCGGCCCGGACGGAGGAGCCCGAGCCGTCGACGACGGTGAGGTCGCCGGAGACGGAGTTGAACCGGAGGTCGCCGGTGACGGACTGGGCCTCCAGGTTTCCGGAGACCGTGTCGGCGCGGACCGGGCCGGAGAGCCCGACGAGTGTGGTGTCGCCGGTGACGCCCTTGACCACGGACGGCCCGCGCATCCCGGAGACCACGGCCGCGGCGCTCACCACGCCCACCTCGACGTGCGTGCCGGCCGGTACGGCGAGGGAGACGACGGCGCTGCGGCGCCACCCCTTGCGGTCGAGCCACTTGAGGAAGCCCTTCCAGGGCAGGTCGTCGTACGCCACGGTGAGCGTGCCGTCCTCATGGGTCACGGCCAGGGGTGGTCCCTCGATCTCGGAGACCTCCAGGCGGGCGGAACCTTCGTCCGTGCCCACCACGTTCACTGTTCCGTCGACGATGCGTACGCGGAGGGTGGTGACGGGATCGTCGAAGGTGAGCTTCCTCGGCTCTGTGACGGACCACTCGGACATCGGTGCAGACCTCCCCGTAGCAACGCGCCATATCGCGTCTCCTGGCATTCACGATATATCGCGGCAACGGAAAGTCAAGACACTCGTTCCGGGGATCCTTGGCCTGGCAAAAGTGCTCAAATGGGTTTATCGCCCTAGCGTGTGACCATGTCGACGGAAGCCTCCCGCCCCGGTCCGGCCGGTCCCGCCGGCCGAGCCCCCGGCGCCCTGCTGCTCTGCCGGTCGGAGCCGGAATCCGTCGCCCCCGCGGCCCGGCTGCTGCGCGAACGCATGCTGCTCACGCGCGCTGGCGACGGCTGGAGCGTCCTCGTCCCCGAGGGCAGGCCCTGGCTGCACGGCGGCGAACCCGTCGACCGCGTCCTCACCGGCTGGGCCACCGCCCTGGCCGTCGGCGCATCCTGGCCCGTACTCGCCCTGTGGTGGGACGCGGACGGGGCCGGCTACACCCTCGCCGCCGGCTTCCGCCGCCCCGTGGGCTACGTCTGGATGGCCAACGGCACCCCGGTGGGCGAGGACGAGGCCATGCGCACCTTCGCAGCCCGTCTCGGCCTCGACCCGCTCCTCGACCTGCAGAGCCTCGGCCGGCTGACCGAACCGGCCCCCGCGACCGACGCCCGCGCCCGCCTGCGCGCCCTGCTCGCCGTCCTCGCGCGCGCGGGAGTCACCCTCCCCGCCGGCCTCACCCCCGGCGAACCCGCCGACCGCCTCCACGAGGCCGCCCGCGCCCAGCCGGACGCCCACCCGGTCGAGTGGCCGGGCCCGCGCGCCGCGGGCCGCACGGAGATCGACGCCGTGGCCCGTCCCCGCCTCGGCCCTTGGCTGCCTTGGTCCAAAGACCCCAGAGCACCCCTCCTGGCCCTCGCCCAGATCACGGCCGGCCTCCCGCTCACCGCGTGGGGTGTACGGCGCCGCAGCGCCGGGTGGATCACGGCCGGCACCCTGCTCCTGGCGCACGGCGCCCTGGGCCTCGCGTACGGCCTGTCCCACCCACCCGACTGAGAGCACGCAAAAAGGGGCGCCACACGGGCGCCCCCACGCGTGCGCGTACTCGTTCGCGTCCTACTCGTCGTCCTCGTCCTCGTCGTCCAGCCGCGCCAGCCACGTGGCCAGCCGCTCCACCGGCACCTCGAAGTCCGGGTTCAGATCGACGAACGTCCGCAGCTGCTCGGCAAGCCACTCGAAGGTGACCTCCTCCTCGCCGCGCCGCTTCTCCAGCTCTTCGATGCCTCGGTCCGTGAAGTACATGCCTCAAGGATATGTGGGTGCGAACGGGCCGGGGCGGGCCCCCCNCGAACGTCCGCAGCTGCTCGGCAAGCCACTCGAAGGTGACCTCCTCCTCGCCGCGCCGCTTCTCCAGCTCTTCGATGCCTCGGTCCGTGAAGTACATGCCTCAAGGATATGTGGGTGCGAACGGGCCGGGCCGTACCCCCGGAGAGGGGGTACGGCCCGGCCCGTACGGCCTGCGAGAGCGGTTACGCCTCGAACACCTCACGCACCAGCTGCTCCTGCTCGGCCTGGTGCCGCTTCGCGGAACCCACCGCCGGCGACGAGCCGTGCGGGCGGGAGATGCGACGCAGGCGCTCCCCGTGGGGGACGTCCGCGCCGACCGCCAGGTCGAGGTGGTCGATGAGGTTGAGGGCGATGAACGGCCAGGCGCCCTGGTTGGCCGGCTCCTCCTGGGTCCAGAGGTACTTCTCGGCGTTCGGGTACTTGGCGATCTCGGCCTGGACCTCGGCACCCGGCAGCGGGTACAGACGCTCGAGGCGGATGATCGCCGTGTCCGTGACGCCGCGCTTCTGACGCTCGGCCTCCAGGTCGTAGTAGACCTTGCCGGCGCAGAAGACGACCTTCTTGACCGCGGCCGGGTCGACCGACGCGTCGCCGATGACCGGGCGGAACTGGCCCGTCGTGAACTCCTCCGCCTTCGAGGCCGCGGCCTTCAGGCGCAGCATCGACTTCGGGGTGAAGACGACCAGCGGCTTGTGGTGCGGGTTGTGCACCTGCCACCGCAGGAGGTGGAAGTAGTTCGACGGGAGCGTGGGCATCGCGACCGTCATGTTGTTCTGCGCGCACATCTGGAGGAAGCGCTCGGGGCGGGCGGACGAGTGGTCCGGTCCCTGACCCTCGTAGCCGTGCGGGAGCAGCAGGGTGACGCCGGACGTCTGGCCCCACTTCTGCTCCGCCGACGAGATGAACTCGTCCACGACCGTCTGCGCGCCGTTGACGAAGTCGCCGAACTGGGCCTCCCACAGCACGAGCGCGTCGGGGCGGGCCAGCGAGTAGCCGTACTCGAAGCCCATCGCCGCGTACTCGCTGAGCAGCGAGTTGTACACGTTGTAACGCGCCTGGTCCTCGGCGAGGTACATCAGCGGCGTGAACTCGTCGCCCGTCGCGCGGTCGATCAGCACCGCGTGGCGCTGGCCGAAGGTGCCGCGCTGCGAGTCCTGGCCCGCGAGCCGGACCGGGACGCCCTCCAGGAGGAGCGAGCCGACCGCGAGCGTCTCGCCCATGCCCCAGTCGATGGTGCCGTCCTCGACCATCGTCGCCCGGCGCTGCAGCTGCGGCAGCAGACGCGGGTGGACGGTGATGTGGTCGGGGACGCTGACCTGGGACTCGGCGATCCGCTTGACGACCTCGGTGGAGATCGCGGTGTTCACGGCGACCGGGAACTCCGCCTGCGGGTCCGCCGGCTCCGCGGACAGCGGCTGCGAGGTGGCCTCGCGCACCTCCGTGAAGACCTTCTCCAGCTGGCCCTGGTAGTCCTGCAGGGCCTGCTCGGCCTCTTCCAGGGTGATGTCGCCGCGACCGATCAGGGACTCGGTGTACAGCTTGCGCACTGAGCGCTTCTTGTCGATCAGGTCGTACATCAGCGGCTGGGTGAAGGCCGGGTTGTCGGACTCGTTGTGACCGCGGCGGCGGTAGCAGATGAGGTCGATCACCACGTCCTTGTTGAACGCCTGGCGGAACTCGAAGGCCAGACGGGCCACGCGGACCACGGCCTCCGGGTCGTCGCCGTTCACGTGGAAGATCGGCGCCTCGATCATGCGGGCCACGTCCGTGGCGTACATGGAGGAGCGGGCCGACTCCGGCGCGGCGGTGAAGCCGACCTGGTTGTTGATGACGATGTGGACCGTGCCGCCGGTGCGGTAACCGCGCAGCTGCGACATGTTCAGGGTCTCCGCGACCACGCCCTGGCCCGCGAAGGCCGCGTCGCCGTGGAGGGCCACCGGCAGGACCGTGAAGTCCGTGCCGCCCTTGTTGATGATGTCCTGCTTGGCGCGGGCGATGCCCTCCAGGACCGGGTCGACCGCCTCCAGGTGGGAGGGGTTCGCGGCCAGGGAGACCTTGATCTGCTCGCCGTCGAGACCGGTGAAGGTGCCCTCGGCGCCCAGGTGGTACTTCACGTCGCCGGAGCCGTGCATCGACTTCGGGTCGAGGTTGCCCTCGAACTCGCGGAAGATCTGCGCGTACGACTTGCCGACGATGTTGGCGAGGACGTTCAGGCGGCCGCGGTGGGCCATACCGATGACGACCTCGTCCAGGCGGGACTCGGCGGCCGAGTCCAGCACCGCGTCGAGCAGCGGGATGACGGACTCGCCGCCCTCCAGGGAGAAGCGCTTCTGGCCGACGTACTTCGTCTGCAGGAAGGTCTCGAAGGCCTCCGCCGCGTTCAGGCGGCGCAGGATGCGCAGCTGCTCCTCGCGCTCCGGCTTGCTGTGCGGGCGCTCGATGCGGTCCTGGATCCACTTGCGCTGCTTCGGGTCCTGGATGTGCATGAACTCGACGCCGGTGGTGCGGCAGTACGAGTCACGCAGCACACCGAGGATGTCGCGCAGCTTCATCATCGACTTGCCGGAGAAGCCGCCGACCGCGAACTCGCGCTCCAGGTCCCACAGGGTGAGCCCGTGCTCGGTGATGTCCAGGTCGGGGTGCTTGCGCTGGCGGTACTCCAGCGGGTCGGTGTCGGCCATGACGTGGCCGCGGACCCGGTAGGAGTGGATCAGCTCGAAGACGCGGGCGGCCTTGGTGACGTCGTCGTCGTGCGAGGCGTCGATGTCCTTGAGCCAGCGGACCGGCTCGTAGGGGATGCGCAGCGCCTCGAAGATCTCGTCGTAGAAGCCGTTCTCGCCGAGGAGGTAGTTCGCCACGACGCGCAGGAACTCGCCGGACGCGGCGCCCTGGATCACCCGGTGGTCGTAGGTCGACGTGAGCGTCATGACCTTCGCGATGCCGAGCTTGTTCAGGGTGTCCTGGGAGGTGCCCTGGAACTCCGCCGGGTAGTCCATCGAGCCGACGCCCATGATGACCGACTGGCCGGGCATGAGGCGGGGCACCGAGTGGACGGTGCCGAGGCCGCCGGGGTTGGTCAGGGAGACCGTGACACCGGTGAAGTCGTCCATCGTCAGCTTGCCGTCGCGGGCGCGGCGGACGATGTCCTCGTAGGCCTGCCAGAACTCGAAGAAGTTCAGCGTCTCGGCCTTCTTGATGCCGGCGACGACGAGCTGGCGGTCGCCGTTGGGCTTCACCAGGTCGATGGCCAGGCCGAAGTTGACGTGCGGCGGCTTGACGAGGGTGGGCTTCCCGTCCTTCTCCGCGAAGTGCCAGTTCATCGACGGCATGGCCTTGATGGCCTGCACCATCGCGAAGCCGATCAGGTGCGTGAAGGAGATCTTCCCGCCCCGGGCCCGCTTGAGGTGGTTGTTGATGACGATGCGGTTGTCGAACAGCAGCTTCACCGGGACGGCGCGCACGGACGTGGCCGTGGGCAGTTCCAGCGAGGCGTTCATGTTCTTGGCGACCGCGGCGGCGGGGCCGCGCAGCGTCACGAACTCCGGACCCTCCGAGGACGCGGCGGGAGCCGCGGCCTTCGGCGCGGCGGCAGCGGCGGGCTTCGCGGCCGGAGCCGGAGCCTTGGCCGGTGCGGCGGCCTGCGCGGGCGCCGGAGCGGCGGCCGCGGGCTTCGGGGCCGCGGGGGCCGGTGCGGCCGGAGCCGGAGCCTGGGCGGGCGCCTGGGCCTGCGCCGGCGGGGCGGCAGGCGCGGGCGGGGCCGTGGTGGTGGTCTCTGCGGCCCCCGCGGCCGCAGTACCCGCCGGAGCCGAGGCGGCGGCCGCCCCCGGCTTGTAGTCGGCGAAGAAGTCCCACCAGGCTCGGTCTACGGAATTCGGGTCCTGGAGGTACTGCTGATAGATCTCGTCGACGAGCCACTCGTTCGGACCGAAGGCCGCTGCGGGGTTCTTACCCGCTTGGTCTGCGTCGGTGGAGATGCTCGAGTTACTGGGGGACTGTGGCGACACGGCGGCAACCGCCCTCTTCCGCTTCACAAGGTGATGGACAGCGGGAATAAAGGCTACGCCTCCAAGACCGAGAAGGTCAGGCCGGGTCCGTCCATCGTCGTGTAAGTCACATCGAACAGCGTGTTTCAGGGCTGGAAATGGCGGGAAACAAGCGAGGTTCCGCTTAGTCCGGGATGAGCTGAGCGGGCCCAGGCGCGACAACGGCGCGGGCCTCTGCCTGATCACACGTGTCCGCCAGGACGGACGCCCGTGGATCTTGTGGCTCCGCTTCGAACTTTACGTCAACTTGGCAAAGAAGGAAGTCCCGGAAGAGTGACAAGAATCCGGCAACCCCGCTCGGATTCGGCCACTCCGATCAGACCGCCGTGCAGATCGACCGCCCATCGGGCGATCGCCAGACCGAGGCCCGTGCCGCCGTCGCTGCCGGGACCGTGCGGCCGGTTGACGCTGCCGCGGTTGAACCGCTCGAAGACCCGGTGCCACTCCGACCGGGGAATGCCGGGACCCTCGTCGAGAACCTCCAGCTCGAGCGACTCGGGAGCGGTCCCGCGCCGCGCCTTCACCGTGACCCGGCCGTGCGGCGGACTGTGCTTGACCGCGTTGTCGATGAGATTCGCCACCACCTGGTGGATCCGCTCCGGGTCCGCGTGCGCGGTCAGCTCCGGAGGGGACACGTCGAGGTGCAGATGGACGTCCGTCCGCGTGTGGCTGCCGGATCCGGAGGCGATGCCCGCGCGCGCCGAGGCGACCATGTTGGCCTCCTTCAGCACGCCCGACAGGTACGGCCACACCTCGAACCGCCGCCTGCGCAGCGGTACGACCCCGTTGTCCAGCCGGGACAGGTCCAGGAGCGTCTCCACGAGACGGCCCAGCCGCTCCGTCTGCTTCAGGGCCGTCCGCATCGTCTCGGGATCGGCCTCCGTGAAGCCGTCGACGATGTTCTCCAGGACCGCCCGCAGACCCGCGATGGGCGTACGCAGCTCGTGCGAGACGTTCGCCACGAGCTCCTTGCGCTGCCGCTCCTGGGCCTCCAGGTCGTCCGCCATGCGGTTGATCGTCTGGGCCAGGTCGCCCAGCTCGTCCCGGCGGTTCTCCCGTACCCGGCGGGTGTAGTCGCCGTGCGAGATGGAACGGGCCACCGCGTTCATCTCGTCCAGCGGCGCGGTGAGCGAATGCGCCACGAACTGCGTAATCAACAGGGTGGCGATCATCGAGAAGACCGTGATGAAGCGCAGTTCCGTCTTGGTGTGCACCGCGATCATCAGCAGGCCGGTGGTGATCAGCACCGAGATGACGACCAGGGCGCCCAGCTTGGTCTTGACCGAGAACGGGCGTACGCCGCCCCAGGGCTCCCCGGGGCGTCTTGGTGCGGCCGGCCCGTCGCTCATGGCGTCGGCGTCTCCAGGGCGTAACCCACGCCGTGCACCGTGCGGATCCGCTCGGCACCGATCTTCCGCCGCAGCGCCTTGATGTGGCTGTCGACGGTCCGGGTGCCGGAGGCGTCCGCCCAGTCCCAGACCTCGGCCAGCAGCTGCTCACGGGAGAGCACCGCGCGCGGGGTGTTGGCCAGGCAGACCAGGAGGTCGAACTCCGTGGGCGTCAGGTGGACGTCCTCGGAGCGCACCCGTACCCGGCGCTGCGCGTGGTCGATCTCCAGCTCGCCGAGCCGCAGGATCCCGCTGCGCGGGGTCGACGCGGCGATCGCGGCCCGCTCCACGCGGCGCAGCAGGACGTGCACGCGCGCGGCCAGCTCCCGCATGGAGAACGGCTTGGTCATGTAGTCGTCGGCGCCGACGCCGAGCCCGACCAGCATGTCGGTCTCGTCGTCCCGCGCGGTGAGCATCATGACCGGCACCGGCCGGGCGGCCTGCACGCGACGGCAGACCTCCAGACCGTCGAAGCCGGGCAGCATGATGTCGAGGATCAGCAGGTCGGGCTGCCATGCCTCGGCCGTGTCGACCGCGGACGGACCGTCGCCCGCTGTTTGCACGAGGAATCCCTCGGCGCGCAGGCGGGTCGCGATGGCGTCCACGATCGTCGGATCGTCCTCGACGACAAGCACCCGTCGCTGTGCGCCCGGGGTCGTCGCCGTGCCGTTGTGGGAGGTGTGTGTCTGCTCCATCGCCCGCCCCTGAGGTGTGCAATTCCGGAACCAGTGGGGTGATCCCTTGTCCGCGCATGACTGCGCTTGACGCTTGAATGATCGGCGTCAGGGAAGCAGAGTACGGGGAGTTACCTCGGCTTTGCTATCCAGGTCGGACGGCGAGGTGCACGACGTCCGGAACGCCCCGGGCAACCGGGATCTCTTCGGTACGCACCTGTTGGAACCCGGCATTCCGGAGGGTTCCTTCAAATTCCGGAGAGGGCTGGGCGGACCACACCGCCAGCACCCCTCCTGGCCTCAACACCCTTGTGCAGCTTGCCAGTCCGGCCGCGGAGTACAGACCGTGGTTGCCCTCGGTGACCGTCCAGTCGGGCCCGTTGTCGATGTCCAGGCACAGCGCGTCGAACGTGTCGCATGTCTCATTGACGAAAGCGACAAGATCCGTTTCCACAATGCCGGTGCGCGGGTCGGCTAGGGCCCGCTCCGAGAGCGCGGACAGCGGCCCGGCACGGTGCCAGTCGATGACGGCGCGTTCCCGCTCGACCACGGTGATCCGGCCCCAGCGGGGATCGGCCGCGGCGTGCGCGAGCGAGAAGCCGACGCCGAGGCCGCCGATGAGCACGCTCGGCTCCACGCGCTCGCCGAGCGCGTCCAGCGCCGCGTCCACGAGCCGCCGCTCCGAGCGGCCGTCGGAAGTGTCCATGAGGAAGCAGCCGTTGGCGATGATCTGCAGCAACTCGCCGTGCCGTCGCAGCACGACCTCGCCGTGCGGACCCTCGCGCCGGTCCAGAACCTGCGGGATGTCGTACGAGGTGGGCATCGGCCCATCCTGCCAGGTGGGAGAAGGACGAGCCGAGCGATTAAGCGCCGAACGGACGGTCGTGGACGGTGAGCCCGTGGCCGTACGGGAAGACCGATTCAGCCGTGTAGTTCGGGACGTCCGGCCGTGCCGCCCCCACCGCCGCCATGGAGCGCGGGAGTTCGCAGGGCAGCCGGCCTTCCGCCCGCGCCCGGCCGAAGGCCACGTCGAGCAGGGCGGCGTCCGAGGACGAACCTCTCGCGCAGCAGCCGCCGTACGGACCGGTCGAGGCGCTTCTCGGAGACGTGGCCGCAGCGGACGAGTTCCACGACCACCTCGGGGCACTGCTCGCCGCCGAACCGGTCGACGCCCGCGTCCAGCGCCTTCGCCGCGCGCTCGACGACGGTCAGGTGCTCGACGCCCCGGGCGCGGCCGGAGCGGGCTAGCCGAGGATCTCCGCGTCGGTGAGCTGGCCCCAGTGGGTGCACACGATGCCCTGGTAGCCGAGGCGTTCGTGCAGCAGGCCGGTCAGGACGTCCCTGTCGAAGCCGAAGCGGACCTCCTCCCAGTCGGTGCCGACTGGCATGCCGTAGTACGGCATCAACGGCATCAGCTGCGAACACCCGGCCTCGATCGCGGCCTTGAAGGGCGCGAGGTGGTGCTCGCGCTTCGTTCGCCGCTACACCGAGCACGTGCGGGTCACCTCCGGGCCCCTCCAGCGCGCCGTGGACAGCGGTGAGTTGAAGCCCGGCACGGACACCGTCGCGATCTGCGAGGAGACGGCCGCCATGATGGACGGCCTCCAACTCCAGTGGGTCCTGGACCCCACGGGCTTCGACGTGGTCGGCCGCTTCCGCCAGTACGCCGACCGGCTGCTGCGATCCGCCACGACCGCGGGCACCGGACTGCCCGTGGACGCGTGACCGTTCCTTGGGAAGCGGCTGTGAATCAGCGCCAGGGTGGCGCCGGTCACAGACAGCGGCCCCGCGCGGCGCGGAGTGTGGGGCGCAACGGAAGGAGCGCCTCATCGTGGAACGGACTGCGCCAGGGGGTACGACGGACTCGTCGGCGCCCGCGGACGTGTCTCCGTCCCCTGACGCGCCCCCTCCTCCGCGCTACGACGCCCGCATGCCCGACCTGTCCGGGCTGCTGGACGGGATGCCGCGCCAGCGAGGGCCGTCGGCGAACGTGCCGGATGCGCCACCTGTGCAGACCGCGCCGGCCGCGGTCCCCGCTGACGAGCCCTCGGAAAGCCGCCCCCGCCTCCGGCTCCGCCCCTGGCGGCTGCTGCCCACGCCCACCGGGACACCGTTCACCTTCGGCTACGGTGCCGTCCTCGCCGTCACCTCGCTGGTCACCGCGTATGCCGACCCCGCCCTCGTGCACCACCTCCACCAGGCCTCCAGCACCGATGTGGCGCACCTCGTGCGGGTGCCCGCACTCGTCCTGCCGGCCAGCGCGCTGTGGATCGCGGGCGGGATCCTCTCGCCGTACGCGATCGGCTTCCTGCTCGTGCTCACCGCGCTGGAGCGCCGCACAGGCGGGCTGCGCACGGCCGGTGTCTTTCTCCTCGGGCACGTCCTCGCCACCCTCGCGACCGAGGTCCCGGTGGGCCTCGCGGTGCTCGCCGGCCACCTGCCCGACAGCTCGCTGCACCGACTCGACTACGGCGTGAGCTTCGGTGTCGCCGCGGCGCTGGGCGCCCTGGCCGGACTCCTCACCCCGTGGCTGCGCCTGCCGCTGCTCGCCCTGTTCGGCGGGATGCTGGTCCTGGACCTGTACGCGTTCACCGACCCGCTGACCAACTGGGGCCACCTGATCGCACTCGCGATCGGCATCGCGACCTGGCCGGTGACGCGGGCCTCGCACCGGGCGCGGGCCGCCGCGTAGGGCGGCGTCTCCAGGAGCCCGGGAGCCCGACCGCCGAGGGCGTGGCGAGCTCTCGCGCGAGCGAGGGAATGCCCAGGAATGCCCAGGTGGTGTGTTCGCGTCGGAACCGTCAGCCGCGGCCGCCCGGGTCGCTCGTCGCCTCGTGCACGTCGCCCCGCACGCGCGCGTGCAGGTGCTGGTCGTGCCAGCCGTCCGCGTGCAAAGGGGCGCCGCGCATGGTGCCCTCCAGGGTGAACCCGGCCTTGGCGGCGACGCGGCAGGACGCCGGGTTGGCCACCGAGTGGCACAGCGTGAGCCGGTGCAGGCCCAGGTCGTCCAGGGCCCACCGGCTGAGGCGCCGCGTGGCCGCCACGGCGACACCGGCGCCGCGTCCGGCGGGCAGCACCCAGTACACGATCTCGGCACAGCCGCCCTTGAGGTCGATGCCGGTCCACCCGGCCAGGCCGACGACCTCGCCGCCGTCAACCGGCGCGACCGCCCAGACCGCGGCGGTCTCCGCCGCCCAGCGCTCGTGCATCCGCTCCACGCGCACGCGTGCCTCGTCCTCGGACAGCGCGGGCAGGAGGTTCCACTGACTGATCGCCGGATCGTGACCGGCGGCGACGAGCGCACCGGCGTCCGCGGGCCGCCATGGCCGGAGCTCCAGACCGGTATCGGGAAGGTCGAGGACCGGTTGGGCGTTGTCGCAGATGCGGCCGGCGGGGACGACCGGAGGTATCGGATCGACCATCGGCGCATCATGACATGCCTGGTCAGACGGCAGTTGGCCGGTGATCGCTCACAGCGAACGCGGGCCGGGGAACAATCCCGGCCCCCTGCGCATTGAGTCGGCATAGCTCAACTTGACTGCCGAAGGGGAGATCATGGCTGCTGAGTCCACGGCGTTCACACCGCTCGCCCTGCCCGTGCTGCCGCTCGACGACGAGGTCGTGCTGCCCGGGATGGTGGTTCCGCTGGATTTGAACGACGCCGATGTGCGCGCCGCGGTGGAGGCGGCCCAGGCCGCCGCACGCTCGGAACCCGGGAAGCCCCGGGTTCTGCTGGTGCCACGCATCGACGGGACCTACGCGAGCACCGGAGTGCTCGGCACCGTCGAGCAGGTCGGCCGGCTGGCCGACGGCGACCCGGGTGCGCTGATCCGCGGTCGTGACCGCGTGCGGATCGGTGCCGGAACCACGGGGCCGGGTGCGGCGCTGTGGGTCGAGGGGACGAGGATCGACGAAAGCGTGCCCGACCCGCTGCCCGGTCACGTCACCGAACTGGTCAAGGAGTACAAGGCCCTTGCCACGGCCTGGCTGCGCAAGCGCGGTGCCTGGCAGGTCGTCGACCGGGTGCAGGCCATCGACGACGTGTCCGCCCTCGCCGACAACTCCGGTTACTCGCCCTTCCTGACCACCGAACAGAAGGTGGAGCTCCTGGAGACGGCCGACCCGGTCGCCCGCCTGAAGCTCGCCACCCAGCATCTGCGCGACCACCTCGCCGAGCAGGACGTTGCCGAGACCATCGCCAAGGACGTCCAGGAGGGCGTCGACAAGCAGCAGCGCGAGTTCCTGCTGCGGCGTCAGCTGGAGGCCGTCCGCAAGGAACTGCGCGAGCTCAACGGCGAGCAGGAGGGTGAGGAGTCCGACGACTACCGCGCCCGGGTCGAGGCCGCCGACCTGCCCGAGAAGGTCCGCGAGGCCGCCCTCAAGGAGGTCGACAAGCTGGAGCGGTCCAGCGACCAGTCGCCCGAGGGCTCGTGGATCCGGACCTGGCTCGACACCGTCCTCGAACTGCCGTGGAACGAGCGGACCGAGGACCAGTACGACATCCAGGGCGCCAAGGAGATCCTGGACGCCGAACACGCCGGCCTGCAGGACGTGAAGGAGCGGATCACCGAGTACCTGGCGGTACGCAAGCGCCGGACCGACCGAGGGCTGGGCGTGATCGGCGGGCGCCGTGGTGGCGCCGTGCTCGCGCTGGTCGGCCCGCCCGGCGTCGGCAAGACCTCGCTCGGCGAGTCCGTCGCGCACGCCATGGGGCGGAAGTTCGTCCGGGTCGCCCTCGGTGGCGTCCGGGACGAGGCCGAGATCCGCGGTCACCGCCGTACGTACGTCGGTGCGCTGCCCGGCCGGATCGTCCGGGCCGTCAAGGAGGCCGGGTCGATGAACCCGGTCGTGCTCCTCGACGAGATCGACAAGGTGGGGTCCGACTTCCGGGGTGACCCGGCCGCCGCCCTCCTTGAGGTCCTGGACCCGGCGCAGAACCACACCTTCCGGGACCACTACCTGGAGGTGGAGCTGGACCTGTCGGACGTCGTCTTCCTGGCCACCGCCAACGTGCTGGAGGCCATCCCGGAGGCGCTGCTCGACCGTATGGAGCTGGTCCGCCTCGACGGCTACACCGAGGACGAGAAGGTCGTCATCGCGCGCGACCACCTGCTGCCGCGTCAGCTGGAGCGGGCGGGACTGGAGAAGGCCGAGGTCACGCTCGACGAGAGCGCGCTGCGCAAGCTCGCCGGCGAGTACACGCGCGAGGCGGGCGTCCGCACCCTGGAGCGGTCGATCGCGCGCCTGCTGCGCAAGATCGCGGCCCAGCACGAACTGGGCGAGCGGAAGCTGCCGTTCACCGTCGGGGACGAGGATCTGCGCGCCCTGATCGGCCGGCCGCACCACGTGCCCGAGTCCGCCCAGGACCCGGCGGAGCGCCGCACCGCGGTGCCGGGCGTGGCGACGGGCCTCGCGGTCACGGGAGCGGGCGGTGACGTCCTGTTCGTCGAGGCGTCGCTGGCCGACCCGGAGACCGGCGCGGCGGGGCTGACCCTGACCGGCCAACTGGGTGACGTGATGAAGGAGTCGGCGCAGATCGCGCTGAGCTTCCTGCGCTCGCACGGCGCCGAGCTCGAACTGCCGGTGGCCGACCTGAAGGACCGGGGCGTGCACATCCACTTCCCGGCGGGCGCGGTGCCCAAGGACGGCCCGAGCGCGGGCGTCACGATGACGACGGCGCTGGCGTCGCTGCTGTCGGGGCGTCTGGTCCGTACGGACGTGGCGATGACCGGCGAGGTCTCGCTGACCGGTCGGGTCCTCCCGATCGGCGGCGTGAAGCAGAAGCTGCTCGCCGCGCACCGGGCAGGGGTGACCACCGTCGTCATCCCGAAGCGCAACGAGCCCGACCTGGACGACGTCCCGGCGGAGGTGCTGGACAAGCTCGACGTCCACGCCGTCACGGACGTCCGCCAGGTCCTGGAGCTGGCGCTGTCCCCGGCGACGAACGGGGCCGAGCCGGAGGTTCCGGTGGCGGCGTGACGGACGCTGCCGGATGAGGCGAGGCCCGGGTCCCTGTGAGGGAGGCCCGGGCCTTTGCCTGTCCGCCGTCTGTCCGTCCGTAGGCCGGTGTGTCGGTCCGTCTGCCCCGGATCAGCCGTTGGCGAGGCCGACGACCCGGTCGAGGGGGCCGTTGAACCGGTCGTGGTCGCCGACGGTCGGGCCGGACGATGTGTACTGCCACATGGTGTGGCTGCTCCAGCCGGCCGGCAGGGTCCCCACGGACGACGCGTACCGTGCGATCCACAGCGGGTTGGCGGCGGCGAAGCCGGAGTAGTCGCCGGTGCACTGCACCCACCAGTTGGTGGCGGTGTAGATCACGGCGTCCCGGCCCGTGCGCGCCTTGTACTGCTTGAGGAAGCCGCGGATCCAGGTGACCATCGCGCTGGGGGTCTTGCCGTAGCAGGCGTCGCCGTACGGGTTCCACTCGATGTCGAGCACGCCGGGCAGCGTCCTGCCGTCCTGGGACCAGCCGCCGCCGCGGTCGACGAAGTAGTCGGCCTGCGTTGCGCCGGACGTGGTGTCCGGGGTGGCGAAGTGGTACGCGCCGCGGATCATGCCGACGTTGTAGGAGCCGTTGTACTGCTGGGCGAGGTAGGGGTTCGTGTAGTACGTCCCCTCGGTCGCCTTCGCGTAGGCCCACCTGACCCCGCTGCCCCACAGCGTCGGCCAGTCGACGTTGCCCTGATGGCTGGAGACGTCGACGCCCTCGGTCTGGGCGGCGCGGGTGGCGGCGGGGACGCCGCTCTGGCCGTCGTGGGCGAGGACGCCCATGCCCATGTGGGCGGTGCCGCGGGCCGGACCGGGGGAGGTCTCCGCCGAGGCCGGGGCGGTGAGGGCGAGAGGCAGGGCGGTGAGCAGGAGGCCGGCGAGGAAGCGACGCCGGGGACGGCGGGGGCGGAGGGCGCGCGATGCGCGGAGTGAACCGGGTCTGAGCACGTACACAGCGTGCCTGGGATGGCTCGGTGGTGCTCGGTGACAGGGGGAGGCGGGTGACGGGGCATGACCCGCCCCCGAGCAAGCTACTGGCGCGGACATGCCAATCAGGGGCTTCGTGAACACGCTACGCGCGGAGAACTCCAGGCCGGAAGGAGGCCCGGACGCTGCCGTTGGGCCGACCCTGCGAAATACTGGCGGAGCTGCGGCGATGAAGGCGCTCGGCGGAGACTTTCAGGACCGGGGAAAACCGAGGCAGGGGCTGACGTGCACGAAGACGGAAACGGCGCCGGACGTGGAGTCGCGTCCGGGGGTGCCCCCTCTGGGGGAGTGTCCGCGAGCGGTGTGGACCAGCCCGCGTTCCTGGCGCTGGAGCGCGAACTGACCGTCCTGCTGCGGCGTGCCCGTGCCAACCAGGGCGAGATGGCCCGCGAGGTCCACCCCGACCTGGAGTCGGCGGCGTACGGCCTCCTCGTCCGCCTCGACGAGTTCGGCCCCCAGCGCGCCACCGAACTCGCCGCCTACATCGGCGTCGGCAAGGCGACGATGTCCCGCCAACTGCGCGCCCTGGAGGACCTCGGCCTGGTGGCCCGGGAACCCGACCCGGCCGACGGGCGGGCCTGGCTGGTCGCGCTCACCCAGGAGGGCCAGGACCGGGTACGGCGGGTGCGCGAGGCCCGTCGGGCGCGGTACGCGGGGCGGCTCGCCGACTGGGATCCGCGCGAGGTGGGGGAACTGGCGCGGTTGCTGCACGAGTTGAACCGGGGAATGGAGAAGTAGGGGCGGATCCTCTGGCGAGTCCGCGTCACAGCTCCACGTACACCACCGTCGCGTCGTCATGCGTCTTGCTGCGGCCGAGGAACTCCCGGGCCCGCGCGTCCCCCCGCTCCAGCTCGCGCACCCGCTCCACGAGTGCCCCCGCCCCCTCCTTGCGTACGAACGTGAAGCAGTCCCCCCAGTCCCCCTCCCGGAACCGCTCCACCCACCGCGTCGCCCCGTCCGTCAGGGCGGCCAGCGCGCGCACCTCCGAGCGCCGGCGCGTGCCGGTCACCGCCCGCTCGGCCACCGACGGATCCGCCGCCGCCGTGAAGAAGCCGCCCTCCTTGTTGCGGATCGTGGCGTCGACCAGGGCGTCCGTCGCGAGGGCGGAGCGCGGGAGGCGGGAGAGGCGGTCGTCCAGCTCGGCGGTCACCGTGCCGTCGGGGGACTCGATCAGCAGCGCCGAGTCCGACAGGACCAGGTACTCCACCGACTCCTGCGACCAGCGGGCCACAACCACCGTCGCCTGCGGGGTGCGTGGGTGAGAAAGATCACAAGTGGTGTGATGGGCCTCGGCTGTTCGAAGAATCGCCCGCGAGAGGATCTCCGGCAGCGTCAGATCTCGGCAGGAAACGGACAGTTCGGTCAGCGCTCCGCCGAGGCGGGACGTGAACCAGGGCACCGAATGCAGACAGCCCGTCGCGTCCCGCGGAGGCGTCACGCCGTCCAGGGCTACGAGCACGCCGCCCAGCCCGGAAGCCGGTAGGGCGACGCCGGCGAAGTCCTCGTTGGGGCGGGCCGGATCGCCGGGCTCCGAAACAAGTTCCGTACGCATCAGGCCAGTCTGCACGAGCCCTTCACAAGGTGCGCAGAAGTGTGGCATCAGTCGCCGAATTTATGCAGCCGCGCAGGTCAGGCGCCTGGTTTGGGGTGGAATGGTTCGCTCCGGGAAGGCGTGGCGGCGAATACTGCCACCGCCCGCCGCCGACGTCCAACCGGCCCACCGCCCAAGGGCACGGCGGAAGCCGGAGGAACTTGCCCGCCAACTCCCGTCCGAGGTTCACTCCTTCGGGTGGCGGGTATAGCGATGCGCGGCCACCGCCCACCGGCACTGGGAGGGTCGGGGACCGTACTGGGCGTACGCAGAGTCGACGCCCGGTGACGGAGCGTAACCCGGCCCATGGGTACTCACGAGTCAGGAATGCGAGCACCGGTGCAGAAGACGCGGCCTCGTCGTACAGGCAAGAAGGCGGCCTCCGAAAATGGCGTGGAGCGCACGCCCGGCACCCCCGCCCCCGGTCCGTCCGGCACTCCGAGCACCGCCGTCGGCAAGGGCCGGCCCACGCACGTACGTACCCGGCTCATCCTCGCGGTCACCGTCGTGGCCGCCGCCATCGCCGGGGCCGGCGTGCCTTCCCTGGTCACCGCCTCCGGGGAGCTCAGCGACTCCCAGGACCTGGTCACCCTCGCCGGGCAGACCCAGGACGCCCTGGCGCTGGCCCACTCGCTCGCCGACGAGCGCGACGAGGTGACGCCGTACATCGCCGCCGGCCGCCCCAAGTCCAAGGCGCCCAGCGAGCAGCGCAGCGTCCGCGTCGACCGGCAGGTGGAGGAGCTGCACGCCGACACCGACCTGCCCGCCGGGCTGCGCGACGACCTCAACGGCATAGCGGCCGTCCGCCGGGCGGCGCTCAGCGGCAAGAGCAGCGCCCTCGAAGCCCACCAGGCGTACTCCGCCGCCATCACCGACCTGCACCGGCTCGCCGAGCGACTGGCCGAGCAGCTGCCGCCCCGCGCCGGCTCCGGCGGGTACGCCCTCGCCGAGCTGGACTCCGCCGTCCAGCAGGCCGCCGCCACCCGCGGACTGCTCCTGGCGGCCCTCGCCGTGCCGACGACGACACGGACCGTGATCGACCCGATCACCGGCTTGCCGGCCACCGAGACCACCTCCTCGGGCGCCGACGCCAAGCAGCGCGCCGCTCTCGTCGCCGCCGCCCAGCAGGCGCGCCTCCGCTCCGACGCCGCCCTCGCGGACTTCGCCGACACCGCGCCCGCCGACGCCAAGGCGCGCTACGACGCCACGGTGACCGGCCCCGAGGTCAACTCCGCCGAGAAGTACCTCGCCACCCTCACCGACCAGCCGAACCTGTCCGACGGCGAGCTAGCCACCAGCGCCACCAAGGTCGACGCCGCCCTCTCCGCCCGCATCGACGCGATGCGCGGCGCGGAGGCCGCCCTCTACGACCGCCGGGTCAAGGACCTCGCCCAGCTGCGCGACGACGACGTCACCGCGCTGGAGATCCGCATCGCCGTCCTCGGCGCCCTGATGCTGCTGGCCGTCGGCATCGCCACCGCCATGGCCCGTACGCTCACCCGGCCGCTGTCCGTCCTGCGGCGCGGCTCGGCCCGCCTCGCCGGGGCCGAGGACCCGACCGCCGAGGAACCGGTCGCCTTCACCGGCCGCAACGACGAGTTCGCCCAGGTCGTCCGCTCGGTCAACGCCCTGCACGCGCACGCGGCGGCGCTCGTCGAGCGCGTCTCCACCCTGGAGGCCGACCGCAAGCACCTGGTCGGCCAGCGGCAGAAGATGGCCGACGCCCGCGAGCAGCTCCAGGCCGAACTCGCCGAGTCGGCCGCCCACCTGGAGCGGCTGCGCACCAGCATCGGCGCCACCTTCGTCAGCCTCGCGCTGCGCACCCTGGGCCTCGTCGAGCGGCAGCTGGCCGTCATCGAGGGCCTGGAGGAGCGCGAGCAGGACCCGGAGCGGCTCGCCACGCTCTTCAAGCTCGACCACTTCGCCACCGTCATGCGCCGGCACAGCGAGAACCTCCTCGTCCTCGCCGGCACCGAGCACGTCCAGCAGACCGCCGGCCCGGTCCCGCTCGTCGACGTCGTGCGCGCCGCGGTCAGCGAGATCGAGCGCTACGAGCGGGTCCGCATCGCCGCCCTGCCGCCGCACGCCCACATCGCCGGGTTCGCCGCGGACGACCTCTCCCACCTGCTGGCCGAACTCATGGAGAACGCCACCTCGTTCTCCCCGCCCGACCGGCCCGTCGAGGTCTCCGCCTGGCTCCTGGAGAGCGGCGAGGTCATGCTGTCCGTCCAGGACGAGGGCATCGGCATGACCGGCGACCGCCTCACCCAGCTCAACGCCCGCCTCGCCGACTTCGACCCCGAGGCGACGTACGACTCCTACGACCAGGACGACGAGGAGGGCCTCGGTCTCGGCCTGTACGTCGTCGCCCGCCTCGCCCACCGGCACGGCGTCCGGGTGCAGTTGCGCGAGCAGAAGCAGGGCGGCATCGCGGCCGTCGTCGTCCTGCCGAAGACCCTGCTGGCGCCCGCGCCGACCGCCGCCGTTCCGTCCGCGTCCTCGACCGTGGGCGACGGCGGCACGCACACCTTCTCTCTGCCGGGCGCGGACGCGGAGGTCAACTCCAACGTCCTGCACGGCCGTTCGGAGCACGACGACCCACTGGTCGCGCTCGCGGAGACGGTCGTACGGCAGCGGGAGGGGGAGAGGGAGGCTCCCGTCGAGACCACGATGGAACTCCTGATCCCCGAACCCACCGCAGCGGGCGACGACAGCGCTGCGGCCGGCGCCGACGAGACCGCGTCCCTCGACGCCGAGGCCCAGTCCCGCGACGTCGAGGCCCAGTCCCGCGACGTCGAGACCGAATCCCTCGACGCCGAGGCCCAGTCCCTCGACGTCGAGGCCGAATCCCTCGACGTCGAGACCGAGACGGAACACGAGCGAGTCCCCGACGAACCGGAGGAACTCGTCACGGACAAGGGGCTGCCCAAGCGCACCCCGAAGATCACCGCCCCTGCCCCAGCGCAGCGGCAACGCGGCGGTTCCGTGGACGCCGAAGCGCTCCGCCGCCGCCTGGGCGGCTTCCGCCGGGGGGCGGAGGCCGGCTACCGAGACGTAGAGACGGAGATCTCCGAACAGACGGGCCAGAACAAGGCGCCCGTCAGGGAATCCGCAGCATCCGAAGAAGTCACGGGGGGCACAGCCGAGGAGGCAAGCAGTTGACCGCGCCCAGTACCTTCGGACTGAGCCGTGAGGCCCGCAATCTTCATTTCCTGCTGACCAATCTCGTCGAGGAGGTGCCCGGCATCCGGTCGGTCGCCGTCGTCTCCTCCGACGGCCTGCTCCTGCTCTCCTCCGACCCCGGCCGCAACGCCGAGGCGCGAGAGCCCCGGGAGGACAAGCCCACCGGCCCGCGCGGCTCCTCCGCCGACCTGGCCACCATCGTCTCCGGCGTCGGCAGCCTCACCATCGGCGCCGCCAGGCTGATGGACTCCGGCCCGGTGAAACACACCATGGTCGCGATGGACGAGGGCAGCCTGTTCGTCATGTCGATCAGCGACGGTTCGCTGCTCGGTGTGCACGGCGCCGCGGACTGCGACATGAGCGTGGTGGCGTACCACATGGCGCTGTTCGTGGGCCGGGCCGGCCACGTCCTGACGCCCGAACTCCGCAGCGAGCTGCGGCAGTCCCTGGAGCACGAGTCGACGCCGACGGGGAGCACCCGATGAGCAGTACGCCGAACAGGCTCCCCGTGCGCGGCTTCGACCGCAAGCCGGCCCGCGTGCGCCCCTACTCGCTCACCGGCGGCCGTACCCGCTTCGGGCACGTCCTCCTCGTGGAGACGTTCGTGGCCACCACCGCCGCGATCGAAGCCGCCGAGGAACGCAGGGAACTGACGAACGGCTCCCTCCACACCCGGGTCATGCCGGAGATGCGGGCCATCGTCGAACTGTGCCGCCGTATGCGCACGGTGGCCGAGATCGCCGCACTGCTGAAGATGCCGCTCGGCGTGGTCCGGGTGCTCCTCAGCGATCTCGCGGACCAGGGAAAGATCCGCGTGTACGGAACAGGAACCGGTCACGGCACGGGGCGGCCGGACCGGGCTCTGCTGGAAAGGGTGCTGAGTGGACTCCGTCGTCTCTGACGCCGTTGGCGTCTCCCCGCTCCTCGACGAAGAGGGGCCCGAACAGCCCTGGCAGACGGACCGCACCCGCGCCCCGATAGCCACGAAGATAGTCGTGGCGGGCGGCTTCGGCGTCGGCAAGACCACGCTGGTCACCGCCGTGTCCGAGATCACGCCCCTGCAGACCGAGGCGCTGATGACCGAGGCGAGCGAGGAGCACGACGACCTCACCGGCACGCCCGGCAAGCTGACCACCACCGTGGCCATGGACTTCGGCCGCCTCACGCTCGACGACGACCTGGTGCTCTACCTGTTCGGCACGCCGGGCCAGCAGCGGTTCTGGTTCATGTGGGACGACCTGGTGCGCGGCGCGATCGGCGCCGTCGTCCTCGCGGACACGCGGCGCCTGAAGGACTGCTTCCCCGCGCTGGACTACTTCGAGAGCTGCGGACTGCCGTACGTCGTGGCGGTCAACCACTTCGACGGCAGCGAGCGGTTCGAGCCGGAGGACGTGCGGGAGGCATTGACGATCCCCGCGCACATACCTGTAATGATCATGGATGCGCGCCGCCGGATTTCGGCCATCGAGACCCTCCTGGCTCTGGTGGGCCACGCGCTGGACGTCACACCCGAGTAGGAGAACAGCCCCGTATGCGGAAGATACTCGTCGTCGGAGCCGGTCAGTCCGGACTCCAGCTCGCCCTCGGACTCCAGTCGAACGGGTACGAGGTCACCCTGATGTCCAACCGGACCGCGGACGAGATCCGTACCGGCCGGGTCATGTCGACGCAGTGCATGTTCCACACGGCACTCCAGCACGAGCGCGATCTCCAGCTGAACTTCTGGGAGTCCCAGGCCCCGAAGATCGAAGGACTCGGCGTCTCGGTCGCCGCCCCGGGCTCCTGGGAACAGGGCCCCGCGGCACGCGCGATCGACTGGGTGGGCACGCTCGACGGGTACGCGCAGTCGGTCGACCAGCGGGTGAAGATGGCCGGCTGGATGGAGACGTTCGCCCAGCGTGGCGGCCAGCTGGTCATCCACGGCGCGGCGGTCGGCGACCTCGACTACTTCTCCCGTACGTACGACCTGGTGCTGGTCTCGGCGGGCAAGGGCGAGCTGGTGTCGATGTTCGCCCGCGCCCCCGAGCGGTCCCCCTACAGCGAGCCGCAGCGCGCCCTCGCCGTCGCCTACGTCCACGGCCTGGGTCCGCGCCCGGAGCACCCGGACATGGAGGCGGTCCGCTGCAACCTGGTCCCCGGCGTCGGCGAGATGTTCATCATGCCGACCTTCACCACCTCCGGCCGCGCCGACATCCTCTTCTGGGAGGGCATACCCGGCGGGCCGCTGGACGTCTTCAACGGCGTCAAGGACCCGGCGCGGCACCTCTCCCTGACCCTGGAACTCATGGAGAAGTACCTCCCCTGGGAGTACGCGCGCGCCACCAAGGTCGAGCTCACCGACGCGGGCGGCACCCTGGCGGGCCGTTACGCCCCGACCGTCCGCAACCCCGTCGGCCGGCTCCCCGGCGGTGGCCTGGTCCTCGGCGTCGCCGACGTGGTCGTCGCCAACGACCCGATCACCGGGCAGGGCTCCAACTCGGCGTCCAAGTGCGCGGCGGCGTATCTCGCGTCGATCCTGGAGCGCGGGGACAAGGAGTTCGACGAGGAGTGGATGCGGGCGACGTTCGACCGGTACTGGGACACCGCGCAGCACGTCACCAAGTGGACGAACGCGATGCTCGCGCCGCCGCCGGAGCACGTGCTGAACCTGATCGGGGCGGCGGGGCAGCTGTCGCCGGTGGCTGATCGTTTCGCCAACGCGTTCGACGACCCGGCCGACTTCGAGAACTTCTTCTACGACCCGAGGAAGACCGAGGGCTACCTGATGGAGGTCTCGGGGGCCGCGGGCGCGTAGCCCTCGTCCGATCCCTCCAGGGCGTTCTCGGGGAGCTCAGGCGGTGTGTACCGCCGCAGGGGCTCCCCGTCCGGATCGGGCCGCACCGCCCCGAGGACCGGGTTGGCCGCGATCGGCGACACCTTGACCTTCGCGCCCGGCCGCGGCGCCTGCACCACCATCCCGTCGCCGAGGTACATCGCCACGTGGGTGGCCTCGCGGAAGTAGACGACGAGGTCCCCGGGCCGCAGTTCGTCCAGCGGGATCCGCTCCAGCTCGGCCCACTGCTCCTGGCTGGTCCGGGGGATGGGTGCCCCGGCCCGTCCCCAGGCCTGGGAGGTCAGCCCCGAGCAGTCGTACGACGCGGGCCCCTCCGCACCCCACTCGTACGGCTTCCCCAGTTGCCGCACGGCGTACCGCACCGCCCGGTCGCCCGCCGGCGTCGGCTTGCGTTCGCTGCTGAGGGCCCCGGACGCCATGAACGCGTCCTGGGCCTTCGTGATGCCGTTCTTCTCGAACTCGGCCATCGCCGCGAGCTCTTGCGTGCTGAGCGAGGCGAGCAGCTCCTCGACGTCCTTCAGACGCTGCTGTACGGCGTCCCGCTCCTTCTTCTGCCGGGCGGCGAGGGTGAGTTGGTCGTCCAGGGCCTTGCGGGCCCGGCGGGCCAGGTCGTCGGCCCGCTTCTCGCTGCCGGTCAGGCGGCCCACCGTCTCGGCGCGCTCGCGCGCCAACTGGCCGAGCACATGGCCCTGGTCGAGGGCGTGCTGGGGGTCGCGGGCGAGGAGCAGCCGGACGTAGGGGGAGAGGTCGGTGCTGTTCTGGTACTGGTGCCGGGCCAGTCGGCCGGCCGCCCTGCGGCTGTCGTGCAGCGCGAGCCGGGACCGGGACAGCGCGGTGTCCAGGCGCCTCACCTCGGCGCGCCGCTTCTTCAGCTGCTCCTCGGTGGCGTTGTACGTCTCGGTGGCCCGCTCGGCCTCCTGGTACAGCCCCTGAAGGTCCGTCAGCAGCTCGGCGACGGAGCGCCGGGCGGGTTGCGGAGGCTCGGGCGCGGCCAGGGCGGGCAGCGGCGCGAGGACGGTTCCGGCCGCCATCGCCGCCGTACAGACGAGACGCAGGAGCCTTCCTGACACGCCATCACCTCCGGTGCGGGGCAGTACTTCCGCTCCGCACCGCGAGCATGGGACGTGGGCGGCGGGTCCGCGCGCCGAGTGTGCGCGGTTCGGCGCAACGGGGTCACCCGTCGGTGGCGTCCGGCTTGGACCAGGGCCACTTGCGGCGGCCGGCCCGTCCCGTCGGGTCGTACGCGTACTTCCATCCCTGATGAAGCCCGAGGCGCTTGCTGTGCGCGCGCGGGACCCGGCGGTAGACCAGCACGGTGGGCGGGCCGCCGGCGGCGTCCGGGACGGGGATGCGGTACGTCTTGGGCGGGTGCCCGGTGGCGCCCAGCAGGACGGGCAGCACCCGTCCGTCCATGGGGCCGCCCTCGAAGGGGGTGTCTTCGCTCTTCACGGCACCAGTGTCGGCCATCCGTCGCCGGGCTCAGCCACCGGCGGCCAGGGTCTCCACCAGCGCCGAGGTCTGCGGGTCGCGCCGCGCCGTCACCGACAGGACCGCCACGAACTGTTCCACGAGCCAGTCCCGCAGCTCGCCGGCGGGCGGCTGTTTGTCCTCGTCCAGCCAGATGAGCGAGGCCGCCTCGACGGCCGTGATCCACATGCGGACGGTCATCCGCAGCCGGGGGCCGGGTTCCGTGACCTCCAGGTGCCGCATGATGTGCTCGGCGGCGGCCCGCCGTACGCCGTCCACCGTGGCCGTCGTACGTGAGGTCTCGACGACGCTGCCGCCCTGGAGGAGGGCGCTGAAACCGGCGTCGTGCTGGTCGACGAAGTCGAGGTAGCGGTCCAGGGCGCGGGCGAGGCGGGGGAGCGGGGGGCCCTCGCGCGGCTCGTCGAAGCACTTCTGGAGTTCATCGGCGGCGGACCGGAGGGCGGCCTCGTACAGCTGCTGCTTGCCGCCCGGGAAGTACCGGTACACCAGCGGGCGCGACACCCCGGCCGCCTCCGCCACGTCGTCGAGCGACACGTCCTCGGGGAGCCGGTGCGCGAAGAGCGACAGCGCGGCGTCGAGCAGCTGGCTGCGTCGCTCCTCGACGCTGAGGCGGCGGTAGGCGGGGGTGGGGGCGGAGGACGTCATGACGGGCAGCGTAACCGGCGCGCCCCCGCCGGTAACCGGGCGAACCGGTCGGTACCGGCCGAGTCGGCCGGTACCGGTCCTCCGGCCGGCCGCGTCCTGGCGGCCGCCGCTAGGCCAGCAGGCCGGAGGACTTCCACAGTCGTCGTCCGGCCCCGCGCAGCACCCCGATGTCGTCGAGGAAGTCGGTCAGCCGCTTCGCGCCCGTCTGCATGACCTCCCGCCGGTGCCCGCTCGCCTTCACCTGCGCCAGGGCCTCCCGCCGGTCCAGTCCGACGTTCGTGTAGACCTCGGGGTTCACGAACGCCACCGAGAACACCCGGGCGAACTCGCCGGAGGTGACCCGGGTGAACTCCTGCGACCACTTGGGTGCCGTCACCATCTGGCGCCGCAGCTCCTCGCGGGCGTACCGCACGTGACGGGCCTCCTCCACCACGTGGATCCGGGTCACCCCGCGGATCAGGGTCTGCACCCGCTCGTCCGGGAAGGTCAGCCGCTGCATCCAGTCGAGGACCTCCTCGCCGAGCAGGGTGGCGGTGAAGGAACCCGGGGTGGTGGAGATGGTCTTGAAGAGGCGTCCGAGGTGCTGGTGGGCCCGGCTCACCGGGTACCAGGGTGTCCCGCCGTGCGAGATCAGCCGGGCGAACATCTTGGAGTGGCGGCACTCGTCCTCGATCTCGGTGAGTGCGTACCGCACGTGCGCGCTCGTCGCCGCCTTGTCGTAGACGTGCCGTACGAGCAGCTGCATCAGGATGAGCTCGAACCAGATCCCGAGCGAGGCGAGCGCGGCGGCCTCGTGCCGTGAGAGCAGGATCCGCTGTTCCTCGCTCATCCGCTTCCACATCGGGGTGTCGTAGAGCGACACCAGCTCCGGCGGCCAGAACCACTTGCCGTCCTCGAAGGGCGCGTCCCAGTCCAGCTCCTTGTCCGGGTCGAAGGAGTGCTTGGCGGAGGAGGCGAGCAGCCGCTCGGCCACCTGCTCCCGGTCCTTGAGCAGCCCGAGCGCGTCACGCAGCCCGTCGAGCGTGTCGGCTTCGGTCAGGGTCGTCATGGCTGGTCCACCTCGTCGTCGGCCTCGTCGTGGGTTACCGGCGGTTCACTCCCGCGCGTCTTATGAGACTGCCTGTCAGCAAGCCCGTCAATCCCCCGCGCACGACTTGTTGACGCGGCGTCTACGTCCACAGGGGTGCAGTAACGTTCTGACGTGTCCACACCCACGCCGCCGCAGAGTCCGTATCCACCGCAGAACCCCTACGGCGGGCCGCCGCCGCAGTCTCCCTACGCGGCCCCGTTCCCGCAGCAGCAGCCGTACGGCCATCAGCCCGCCCCGCCCTACGGAACCCCGTACCCGCAGCAGCCGGGCGGCTGGGTCCCGCCGACCCCGAAGAAGACCAGGGTCGGGCTCGTTCTCGGCATCGTGGGCTCAGTCGTCGCCGTGATCGCGGTGGGTGTCGGCGTGAAGATCAGCGGCGGTTACCCGGCGTCCGAGTACACCCTGACACTGCCCGGGACGCTGCTGGACGGCCGTTACCGGCTGACCGAGGACCTCTCCGACGCCGAGGGCCAGGCGGTCGAGGACGAGATGGACGGTGCCTGGGACGCCAAGGTCGTCGACGCCAAGGTCGGCACCTACGGCGCGGGCGGCGACGAGACCAAGGGCGCCTTGATGATCTCGGGCATGTACGGCCAGTTCAAGAACCCCGACGGCGACCGCGACAGCATGCTGAAGGGCGCCGCCGAGGCCGAGAGCGCGAGCCTCGCCGCGTCGCCGCGGGACTTCCGGCCCGGCGGCTCGGACATCACCGTCTCCTGCGAGGTCGTCACCCAGCAGCGGCTCGGTACGACGATGACCTACCCGGTCTGCGCCTGGGCGGACGGCAACACGGCGGCCGTGGTCGCGGAGGTGGCCGCGGACACCTACACCCAGGACCCCTCCGACATCGACCTGGAGGCGGCCGCCGAGACCACACTGCGGATCCGCTCCGAGATGCGCAAGCCGGTCGGCTGACCCGAACGACCGGGCGGCTGACGCGAACAGGCCCTACACCGAGCACCCCAGGCCCTCGGGAACCTCTCCGGCCACCGGGTCCACCGCCCCCGGCGGGAACGACGTCCGCAAAGTGAAGGCGTACGGCGTAGGGCCGTTCGCCCGCAGGTGCAGCAGACGGGCCTCCGCCTCGGCGATGGTCGGGCGGTGGCCCGCCGGGACCCACCACAGGGTGGTCATCGCCTCCGTCGGGCGCTCGAACCACTCATTGCGCCGAGCGAGCATCGCGCGGTGGTCGCCCTGGTACATGAACGCCGTCAGCGCGTTCGTGTCCCGCCACACGGTCATGTTGATGATCAGCCAGTCGTCGTCGAAGACCCGGAGCTCGGTCGCGTTGCCGGAGTCGCTCTTCAGCCGCCAGACGTAACCGTCGGCGGCCTCGGCGTCCGCGTTGACGGAGTCGAGGGCGTCCACGAAGTCCTTCAACTGCGGTGAGTCCAAAGGGGCCTTGAGTCGGGAGATGTTCACCTGGGCGAGTTCGTACGTGGCGGCTGTCGTCATGGACCGAACGATAGGTCGGGAGCGTGGGGGCGGCCTAGACCCTGTCTCATCAGATGGGCATTGTCCGTCTTTCACAACCCGGTCACCGTCCGAGTGAGTACCTGTGCACCGGCGGCTTACCACCCAGAAACCGCCCTCTGACCTGCGCGCCCGTAGCCTCACGGGACATGACGGGGAACGTATCGACCACCCATCGTCCGAGCCGCCCGAGGCCGTCCGCGCTTCTGGGCTGGAACACCATCCGCGGTCGTATGGCCATCGTGCTGGCCGTCCCGACCTGCCTGCTGCTCGCCCTCATCGGAATCGGCGCCGCCGACCGCGCCGCCGACTGGTCCGACGCCCGGGCGACCGAGGCACACGTCGGCGTCCTGCTGCGCGTACAGGACCTGGTACGCGAGGTGCAGCGCGAACGCGGCCTCACCAGCGGGCTGTTGGGCGGTGCCGAGGAGTACCGCGACGACGTCCGCGCACAACGTGACCGCACCGAGAAGGCCCGCGGGGAGCTGCGCACGGCACTCGACGAGGAGCGCGGCGACCTGCCCGGCGCCACCGTCGCCGCCCTCGACGCCGCCGAGGGGCCCCTCGCCGCGCTCACCTCGACCCGCGCCGACGTCGACGACGGCGACGCCGGCCGTACCGCCACCCTGACCACCTACACCAAGGCCGTCACCGCCCTGATCGACGCCGAGTCGGGCGGCGCGCCCGACGGCGACCGCCACATCGCCCAGGGAGTGCAGGCGCTCCAGGCCCTGGCCCGCGCCACCGAGGCCGTCGCCCTCGAACGCGGCTCCCTCAACGGCGTGTTCGCCGCCGGACGCTTCCGCTCCGGTGAGTACCTCGACTTCACCGAGATCCGCGCCGCCCGGCTCGCCGCGCTCGGCCAGTTCCGTGAACTCGCCACCGACGGGCAGGAGTCCGGCCTCGACGACGCCTTCGCGACCGCCGCCGCCCGCCGGGTCACCGGCTACGAGCAGCAGGCCGAGGGCGGTGCCGACGGCTCCGCCCTCGCCGTCACGCCCGCCCGCTGGTGGGCCGACATGACCACCCTCGTCGACGATCTGCACGGTGTGCAGAAGCAGACCGGCGACGGCGTGCGGGCCCGCGCCGAGGACACCGGGGACGCGGCCACCCGGCAACTCGTCGGCTTCCTCGCCCTCGGCGCGCTGATCCTCGCCGTGGCCACCGCGCTCGCCCTCTTCTCGGCCCGGTCCATCACCCGCCCCCTGGGCGCCCTCGCCGACGAGGCGGACGCCGTCGCCGGCTCCGGGCTGTCCGCCGCCGTACGGCGCATCCAGGAGGCCGACCCCGACGCCCCACTGCCGCCCGAGCCCGAGAAGCCCGAACTTCCGGGCAGCGCACGGGAGATCACCCGTCTGGCCGCCGCCCTGCGCAATGTCGAGCGGACCGCCGTCGACCTCGCCGCGGAACAGGCCGTCCTGCGCCGCAACAGCACCGAGTCCCTGACCAGCCTCGGGCGCCGCAACCAGGCGCTGCTCAACCGCCAGCTCGGTCTGATCACCGCCCTGGAGAGCCAGGAGCTCGACCCGGAGGCCCTCGCCGAGCTCTTCGAACTCGACCACCTGGCCACCCGGATGCGGCGCAACGCCGAGTCGCTGCTCGTGCTGGCCGGAGCGGAGTCCCCGGCCCGGGTCTGGCGGGGCACGGTCGCCGTCCACGAGGTCGTGCAGTCGGCCGTCTCCGAGGTGGAGCAGTACCAGCGCGTCGCCGTCACCGACGTCCAGCCCTGCCGGGTGCGCGGCCACTGCGTCGCCGAACTCTCCCACCTGATCGCCGAGTTGGTGGAGAACGCCCTGATGTTCAGCCCGCCCAAGCAGCCCGTCGAGGTCTACGGCTGGCGGGACGGTGCCGAGTACTGCCTCGCCGTCGTCGACCGGGGCATCGGCATGACCGCCGCCCGCATGACCGAGGCCAACGCCGTGCTCTCCGGCCGTGATGCCTTCCTCAAGGCCCCCACCCGCTTCCTCGGCCACCACGTCGTCGGCGCCCTCGCCGCCCGCCTCGGCGCCCACGTCGAACTCCGGCCGACCCAGGGATCGGGAGTGACGGCCTACGTGGCCCTGCCGAGCCAACTGGTCCAGGAGGTGTCGACGGCGGCGGCCGCGCGCTGACCGCGGGAGGCGTCCCGCCGCTGTTCGCGGGCGGGCCCTGCCGCGCGCGGTGCGTCAACTTCCGCCCACGCGCCCCGAATCCAGCACCGCCTCCATCACCGCCCGGGCGATCGGCGCCGCGTCCCCGCCCCCGCTGATCTCCCCCCGGTCCGCCTCCGCGTCCTCCACCACCACCGCGACCGCCACCTTCGCCTCCAGGTCGCGGTGGTCCTGCGCCCAGGAGACGAACCAGGCGTACGGCGTCCCGGAGTTGCCGATGCCGTGCTGGGCGGTGCCGGTCTTGCCGCCGACGGTGGCGCCGGGGACGGCGGCCTTGGTGCCGGTGCCCTTGGTGACCACCTCCGTCATCAGCTTCCGCAGCTGGGCGGCGGTCGCCGGGTACATCGCCTGCCGGACGGGACGCGGCCCGGCCGTCGACACCGTGGCGCCGCTAGGCCGGGTGATCCGCTCCACCAGGTACGGCTGGCGCACCTGCCCGCCGTTGGCGACCGCCGCCGAGACCATCGCCATCTGCAGCGGCGTGGCCCGCGTGTTGTACTGCCCGATCGACGACAGCGCCAGCTGAGCCCTGTCGACGGAGGTGTCGAAAGTGCTCTGCGCCACCGAGAAGGGGATCCTGAGCGCCGTGTCGTTGAAGCCGAAGGCCTGCGCGGTGGCCGTCATGTCGCCGACACCCACCCGCACACCGAGCTTCGCGAACACCGTGTTGCACGACCACTTGAACGCCTCCCGCACCGACAGGTCCTCGCAGCCGTCCGACGCGTTGGTCAGGCGCGTCGTCGTCCCGGGCAGCCGGTAGGGGGCCGGCGAGTCGGTCGGCGCGTCGACGTCCGTGACCACGCCCGCGTCCAGCGCCGCCGCCGCGGTCACCACCTTGAAGGTCGAGCCCGGCGGATACGTCTGCCGTACCGCCCGGTTCAGCATCGGCTTGTCGGCGTCGCCGTTCAGCCGCGCCCAGGACCGGCCCACCATCGCGTCGTTCCCGGAGAGCGCGGCCGGGTCGTACGACGGCGTCGACACCAGCGCCAGGATCCGCCCGCTCGACGGCTCGATCGCGGCCACCGCGCCCTTGCGCTCACCGAGTCCGTCGTACGCCGCCTGCTGCGCGGCCCGGTTGAGGGTGGTCACGACGTCACCGCCCGAGGGCTTGGTGCGCGTGAAGTCGTTCCACAGCCGGATGCCCGACAGCCTCGGGTCCGCCCCGGACAGGATGCCGTCCTCGGAGTGCTCCAGAAGGGTCGTTCCGAACTCCTGGGAGGCGAACCCGGTGACGGGGGCGTACAACGGCCCGTCCTCGTACGTCCGTTCGTAGCGGAGCTGCTCGCCGGTGTCGCGGGAGCCGGTCACCGGGTCGCCGCCGACCAGGATGTCGCCGCGCGGCTGGCCGTAACGGGAGATGCCGTGACGGCGGTTGGCCGGGTTGTCGTCGTAGGAGCGGGCCTGGAGGACCTGGATGCGGGCGGCGTTGACGAGGAGCGCCACGAGCAGCAGGGCGCAGAAGCAGGCGGAGTGCCGGATGTAGCGGGTCACGGGCCCACCTGCCCGTCGTACTGGCGGCGGGCCGAGTCGCTCACCCGGATCAGCAGCGCCACGATCGCCCAGTTGGTGACGACCGAGGAGCCGCCCTGGGCGAGGAACGGCATCGCCATGCCGGTCAGCGGGATCAGGCCGGTCACCCCGCCGGCGATCACGAACACCTGGAGCGCCACGATCGAGGCGAGGCCGACCGCGAGCAGCCGTCCGAAGGGGTCACGCAGGGCCAGACCCGCCCGGTAGCCGCGCTCCACCAGGAGGGCGTACAGGAGGAAGAGGGCCGACAGGCCCGCCAGGCCCAGCTCCTCGCCCGCCGTGGCCAGGATGAAGTCCGACTTGGCGGCGAAGCCGATGAGGATGGAGTGGCCGAGGCCGAGGCCGGTGCCGAGGATGCCGCCGGCGGAGAAGGAGAAGAGCGACTGGGCGAGCTGGTTCGGGCCCTGGCCCGCCTCGATCGACGCGAAGGGGTGCAGCCAGTCCTCGACCCTGCTGTGCACGTGCGGCTCCAGCCAGCCCACCGCGACCGCGCCCAGCGCGGCCAGCAGCAGGCCGACGGCGATCCAGCCGGTACGGCCGGTGGAGACGTACAGCAGGACGACGAACAGGCCGAAGAACAGCAGCGAGGTCCCCAGGTCGCGTTCCAGGACCAGGACGCCCACGCTCAGCAGCCAGACGGCGACGATCGGGCCGAGGACGCGGCCGGTGGGCAGTTGCAGCCGCCACACGCGGCGGCCGGCGTACGCCAGCGCGTTGCGGTTGGCCGCCAGGTACGCGGCGAAGAACACCGCGAGGAGCACCTTCGCGAACTCGCCCGGCTGGATGGAGAACCCGGCGACGCGGATCCAGATCCGGGCGCCGTTCACGGCCGGGAAGAAGATCGGCAGGATGAGCAGGACCATCGCGGCGGCGACGCAGACGTACGCGTAGCGCGTGAGGACCCGGTGGTCGCGCAACAGGAGCACGACCACGATGAAGAAGGCGATTCCGAGCGTGGACCACACGAGCTGGGTGGGCGCCGCCCGGTCGCCGGGCGTCTCCAGGTCGAGCCGGTAGATCAGGACCAGGCCCACCCCGTTGAGCAGGACGCCGATCGGCAGCAGCAGGGGGTCGGCGTCCGGGGCGCGCAGCCGCACCGCGAGGTGCGCGAGCAGCGCGAGCACGCCGAGCCCGGCACCGTACCCCGCGGCGCCGGGCGGGACGGTGCCGGTCTTGGCGAGGCCGACGTCGCAGTAGCCGTACACGGACAGCAGGACGGCGAGGACGATGAGGGCCAGTTCGATGCCACGGCGCCGGGGGAGGCGAACGACGGGAGCGGGGGCGTTCGCCTGTACGACGGTGGTTCCGGCCTTGATCATGTCCGGAACCTACCCAAATAGGGCACCTTGTTTCCCTCCGGCATCAGCACCAACGGGGAGTGGGCCCGATGGTGTCGATGTAGCGGGCCGCACCCCAGGCCCAGATGTCGTCCGCGATCTGGTACCACAGGGGGTCGCCCTCGACGGTCTGGCCGCGGGTCTTGCAGAAGATCGAGAGGATCTCGCCCCTGCTGGCGTACCGGATGACCTGGGAGCCGCGGGTCGGAGCGCTGCGCAGGGCGAGCGAACTCGCGGTGACGACGCCCCTGGAGAAGCGCTGGTCGTCGTTGTGGCCCCAGTCGCCGCTCTGGTTCTGTTGGCTGCTCTGGTTCTGCCCCGGGTTGTTGTTCTGGTTCTGTTGGCTGCTCTGGTTCTGCCCCGGGTTGTTGTTCTGGTTCTGTTGGCTGCTCTGGTTTTGCCCCGGGTTGTTGTTCTGGTTCTGTTGGCTGCTCTGGTTTTGCCCCGGGTTGTTGTTCTGGTTCTGTTGGCTGCTCTGGTTTTGCCCCGGGTTGTTGTTCTGGTTCTGTTGGCTGCTCTGGTTTTGCCCCGGGTTGTTGTTCTGGTTCTGTTGGCTGCTCTGGTTTTGCCCCGGGTTGTTGTTCTGGTTCTGTTGGCTGCTCTGGTTTTGCCCCGGGTTGTTGTTCTGGTTCTGTTGGCTGCTCTGGTTTTGCCCCGGGTTGTTGTTCTGGTTCTGTTGGCTGCTCTGGTTTTGCCCCGGGTTGTTGTTCTGGTTCTGTTGGCTGCTCTGGTTTTGCCCCGGGTTGTTGTTCTGGTTCTGTTGGCTGCTCTGGTTTTGCCCCGGGTTGTTGTTCTGGTTCTGTTGGCTGCTCTGGTTTTGCCCCGGGTTGTTGTTCTGGTTCTGTTGGCTGCTCTGGTTTTGCCCCGGGTTGTTGTTCTGGTTCTGTTGGCTGCTCTGGTTTTGCCCCGGGTTGTTGTTCTGGTTCTGTTGGCTGCTCTGGTTTTGCCCCGGGTTGTTGTTCTGGTTCTGTTGGCTGCTCTGGTTTTGCCCCGGGTTGTTGTTCTGGTTCTGTTGGCTGCTCTGGTTTTGCCCCGGGTTGTTGTTCTGGTTCTGTTGGCTGCTCTGGTTTTGCCCCGGGTTGTTGTTCTGGTTCTGTTGGCTGCTCTGGTTTTGCCCCGGGTTGTTGTTCTGGTTCTGTTGGCTGCTCTGGTTTTGCCCCGGGTTGTTGTTCTGGTTCTGTTGGCTGCTCTGGTTTTGCCCCGGGTCGTCGTTCTGGTTCTGCCCCGAGGCGTTGCTCTGGCCCTGCCCCCAGTCGTCGTTCGCGACGGCGGGGGCGGCGGTGGTGGCGGTGGTGAGGAGAGCGCCGACGGCGACGGCTATGGCGCAGCGGGAGCGCAGGGTCATGGCGGTACCTCCATGAAGGGGGGGGCGAAGCTGACTAATCGCCACATTAGGAGTGCTGTCCCGCGGTCGCCCGTCACGCTGGTCCATAGGAGCGCGCCCCACAGGCCCGCGGGGAACCGCGCGACCGACCCCCACCAGCCGCAGTCGGCGAGCTACCCGGAACCCCGAGCCCTGCTCCGACGACCTAACCCAACGTCAGCGTCGCGACCGCCCCGCCGTCCACCGCGTTCGAGAACACCAACCGTGCCCCCAAGACCTCCGCCTGCCCCAAAGCGATGGTCAGCCCCAGCCCGTGCCCCTTGGACCCACCCTCCGTCCGGAACCGCTGCGGCCCGTGCTCGACCAGGTAGTCCGGATACCCGTCCCCGTGATCCCGCACCGTCACCACAGGCCCGTCCACCGTCAGCACCACCGGCCCCCGCCCGTGCCGGTGCGCGTTCACCACGAGATTTCCGAGCACCCGCTCCAGCCGCCGCCGGTCCGTCTCCACCGCCACGTCCCGTACGACGGCGATCTCCGTGTCGGTCCCCGAGGCCCGCACCACCCGCTCGGTCAGCGCGGCCAACGGCTCCCGGTCCAGCTCCAGCCGCTCCCGGCCGGTGTCGAGGCGGGAGATCTCCAGCAGGTCCTCGGTGAGGGTGCGCAGTGCCGCCACCCGGTCCTGGACCAGCTCGGTGGGCCGGCCCGCCGGCAGCAGTTCGGCCGCCGCGTGCAGCCCGGTCAGCGGTGTGCGCAGCTCGTGCGCCACGTCCGCGGTGAACCGCTGTTCGGCGAGCAGCTTGCCCTGCAGAGACGCGGCCATGGAGTCGAGCGCGGCGGAGACCGCGGCCACTTCGTCCTCGGGGCGCGTCGGATCCTTCGTACGGGGATCGTCGACGCGGGCGTCCAGGTCGCCCGCGGTGATCCGCCGCGCCACCCGCGCGGTGGTGTGCAGCCGCCGGGTCACCCGGGTCACCGCGAACGCGCCCACCAGCAGAGTCGCCCCGATCGCCAGCCCCGACGACCACACGATCGCCCGGTCGAGTCCGTCGATCGTCCGCCGCCCTTGCGAGTAGTCGACCTCCACCGCCAGCGCCCGCCCGCCGTCGACCGGTCCCGCCGCCCACATCGTGGGGCGCCCGCGGTGCTCGCCGACCATCGTGCCGCGTTCCCCGGCCGCCGCCAGCTCCCGCAGCGGCCCGGGCAGGTCCGGGGGATCGACGCCGACATCCCGGGCCGGCGAGTCCCCGGCCTCGAAGGCCGCCGTCGCCTCCGTCAGCCGGTCCAGGGCGAGGTCCCGGGTCTGGCCGACGGTCTGGTTCGTCACCGACACGTGCACGAGGATGCCGAGCAGGGCGGCCAGCGCGCAGCACATCACCGTGATGAAGGCCGCGGCCTTCACCGCGAGCGTCCCGGCCCAGCGGGGGAGCACGAGCCTCATCCGCCACTCGCGGACGAAGAGACGGACGCGGAACCGGACGCTGAACCGGACGGAGAGCCGGACGGTGACCGGGAGGAGGACGGGGAAGCAGACGGCCGTTTCGAGGCCGCGCCCTTCTTGTTCTTGCCGCCCGTGCGCAGCATCTCGTCGTGGGTCAGCAGCATCAGTCGCTGGTCCGGGTCCCAGGTCCACTGGAAGCGGTACTCGTAGCCCGCGATGTCGGACGGCGAACGGATGATCACCGACCGTCCGGCCAGCTCCACCCCGGCCACCGCGTCGTCGTTGGACATCACCCGCACCAGCCGGCCCGACGCGAAGGTGTAGACGCGTACGGCCGTCTGGTTGCCGGGCAGCAGCTGGAAGCCCAGCGTCAGGTCGTCGCGGCCGTCGCCCGTGAGGTCGCGGTAGTACGGCTTCAGGACGGGACACCGGCCCTTCGCCGCGCCCTCGTCGCAGTCGGCCATCCGGCGGGCGGTCTCGTAGTAGGGCGCCTTGACGCCGGTGTAGGAGTCCGGGTGCTGGGCGATCTCCGCTCGGACGACGGCCACCGGGTCCACCTGGTGGATGTCGTCGCCCGGAGCCGTCAGGCCCCGCACGGTCTCGGCCTCGCCGTCGTCGTAGTCCCAGGCGGGGCTGGCCGCGGGGGTCAGATCCGGCCACAGCCGGTCCGGGCTCATCGCGGTCGTCGTGGGTCCGGCGCCCCGCAGCCCGCCCGCGTCACCGCAGGCCGCGCACGACAGCAGCAGGGCGACACCGAGGACGGTACGGACGGGGGTGAGGGGCACGCCGTACACCCTATTCTTCGGGAAGTCCGTTTTTTGCGCCCCGGTCGGTCACGCCCCGACGCGTCCGAGGAGAAACGATTATTCGGCCAGCTCCTCAAGGAGCCGGGCCGTCGGCAGCCCGGCTTGCAGGTACTCGACGAAGAGCTCGTTGTGCAGGGCCCAGGGCGAGCGGCGGGACCGGATCAGCCGTATCGCCTCGTCCGCGGAGTGCCCCTGGCGGACCAGGGCGTGCGCGACGACCAGCCCCGAGCGGTTGTACCCGTGGTAGCAGCGGACGAGGACCTTGCGGCCCGCGTCCAGCGCGTCGCACGCGGCCCGTGCCAGCCGGATCACACCCGCGAGCTGGGTGCCGTCCAGCGGTCCGTCGGGAATCGGCCACACCTGGTGCTCGACCCCCTCGTCGGGACCGTGCCCCGGCAGCCTCAGCAGCGTCTGGACCACGTCGAACTCGTCCCGTACGACGGCGAACTCGACCTGCCCGGACGGCCCCCTGAACTCGTGCCCGCCCATCCACAGCCCCGGCACGACCTCGTTCCACGCATGCTCCGGAGCGGGTACGTCGGCCTGCTTCCTGCGCGTCCGCAACGGCGCCTCCCCAAGACCCCACCAACTCACCCATGGCTACCCGGGCCGGCTCCCCTTCAAAGGTGACCGGCAAAGGCAACCGGCTTCTTGCCCCCGGAGCGCCCCGCCTGTTCCCATGGTCGTGGGGTGATGGTGCATGAGCGGACTGCGTGTCGTGCCGACGTGGCGCCACGGTCAGGAACGGCTGTACGTCTGCCTCACGGACGGCAGGAACATCGCCTGGTTCGACCGTGAGGCATCCCGGGTCAACCTGCTGAGCGAGGACCGCAGACAGGACGTCCTCGACGTCCTCGGGCCCTTCCTGACCGGACCGGTGGAGATCGGCCCGCCCCCGGTGCCGACCCCGGCGGAACTGGCCCGGCTGTCCCTGCACCCGGACGACGACCTGGCGCCCAACCGCCCCGGCGAGGCGCTCCAGATCGCCCTGGACCGGGACCCCGGCCCCGCCCACCGGCTCCGCCCCGACCCCCGCCGCCGCGCCCTCACGGCCGAACAGGCGGTGGGGGAGGCCCTGGACCGTCTCGACGGCGCCGGCTGGCACGCCCTGCACTCGGTACCGCTGCCCGGCGGTGACCACGTCCACCACCTGGTGATCGGCCCCGGCGGGCTCTTCGCGGTCCACACGCTGTACGCCCGCAGGCAGCGGGTCACGGTCACCGACCCCATGGTCGCGCTGGGCCGCCGCGAACCCCGCCCGGTGCTGCGCCGCGTCCGCGCCGACGCCGCCCGCGCCTCCTACGCCCTGACCGCCGAGGTCCACCCGGTGCTGGCCCTCTTCGGTCCCGCCGGCGTGACGGTCACCGTCCCGCTGCGCGAGGCCCGGATCGTCACGGACCTGGACGTCGAGGGCCTGGCCCGGCTCGGCGGCGTCCTCAAACCGGCGGACGTGGAGGCGCTGCACGCGATGGCCCGGGACCGGCAGACGTGGGTGCGGGTGTGACCCTTCCCGTGAAGTGATCCCGGCGGGGTCGCTCAGGGCAGCGACCCCGCCGCGTCCGCGTCGAGGAGCGGGGCCAGCAGATCGCCGTGGTCCCGCACGCGCGGCGCGATGTCCGGTGCCTGGAACACCAACTGCTCGGGCGCCCCGCACTCCTCGACCTCGCCCCAGGTCACCGGCGCCGACACCAGCGGCCGCGCCCGGGCCCGCAGGGTGTACGGCGTGGCCGTCGTCTTGCGGGCGGCGTTCTGGCTCCAGTCGACGAACACCTTCCCGGGCCGCAGGCTCCGCGTCATGCGGTGGACGACCAGGCGGGGCATCGCCTTCTCCGCCTCCACGGCGAGCCGCTTGGCGTACTCGGTGGCGGCGTCGGAGGAGACCGGCCGCAGGGCGGCCAGCAGATGCAGTCCCTTCGACCCGGCGGTCTTCGGGTACGCCTCGATCCCGTCCGCCGCCAGCCGCCCACGCAGCCACAGGGCGACCTCGCAGCACTCGACGATGCTCGCCGGCGCCCCGGGGTCGAGGTCGAAGACCAGCCGGTCGGCCTCGCCGGGCGCGTCCAGGACCCACTGGTGGGTGTGGAACTCGGTGACCAGGTTCGCCGCCCACACCAGGCTCGCCAGGTCCTGCACCAGCACCATCCGGGCCGGCCCCTCCGACCGGGGCACCTCGGCGGTGGTGACCCAGTCGGGCGTACCGGGCGGCACGTTCTTGGCGAAGAACACCTGCCCGTCGGGCCCGTCCGGATAGCGCAGGAAGGACACGGGCCGATCCCGCAGATGGGGCAGCATGACCCCGGCGGTGGTCGCGTAGTAGTGCAGCACCTCGCCCTTGGTGAACCCGGTCGCGGGATACAGCACCTTCTCCAGATTGCTGAGCGCGAGCCTTCGCCCCTCCACCTCTGTGATCGGCGTCATACGATGAGAATCCCAGAGATTTCGTCGTAAGTGTCGTCAATACTGACAAGACCCCGCAAACCGATCGAAAGGGTGCTGCACGTGCGATCCATATGGAACGGCGCCATCTCGTTCGGCCTGGTGAGCATCCCCATCAAGCTGGTGAACGCCACCGAGAGCCACTCGATCTCCTTCCGCCAGATCCACCTGGACGACGGCGGCCGCATCCGCTACCGCAAGGTGTGCGAGCTGGAGGACCGCGAGGTGACCACGTCGGAGATCGGCAAGGGCTACGAGGACGCGGACGGCACGATCATCCCGATCACCGACGACGACCTGGCCCACCTGCCGCTCCCCACGGCCAAGACGATCGAGATCGTGGCGTTCGTGCCCGCCGACCGGATCGACCCGCTCCAGATGGACGCCGCGTACTACCTCGCCGCGGGCGGTGCCCCGGCCGCCAAGCCGTACACCCTGCTGCGCGAGGCCCTCAAGCGCAGCCAGAAGGTCGCCATCGCGAAGTTCGCGCTGCGGGGCCGCGAGCGTCTCGGCATGCTGCGGGTGGTGGGCGACGCCATCGCCCTGCACGGCCTGCTCTGGCCGGACGAGGTCCGCGCCCCCGAGGGCCTCGCCCCCGACACCAACGTCACGGTCAACGACAAGGAGCTCGACCTCGCGGACGCCCTGATGGACACCCTCGGCGAGATCGAGCTCGAAGACCTGCACGACGAGTACCGCGAGGCCCTGGAGGAGGTCGTCGCCGCGAAGGCGGCCGGCGAGGCCCCGCCCGAGTCCCCCGAACCGGCCAAGGGCGGCAAGGTCCTCGACCTGATGGCGGCGCTCGAGAACAGCGTGCGGGCGGCGAAGGAGTCCCGCGGCGAGGAGGAGGCCGGCGAGCACGCGGAGGTCAGATCGATGCCGGCCCGGAAGTCGGCGCGGGCCACGCCCAAGGAGGCGGGCGGCAAGAAGTCGACGTCCACGGCGAAGAAGACGACGGCCGCCAAGAAGACGACCGCGGCGAAGAAGTCGACGGCCAAGTCGGCTCAGGGCACGAAGAAGACGACGGCGGCCAAGAAGACGCCCGCGAAGAAGACGGCGGCGAAGAAGGCGACGGGCCGCAAGAGGTCCGCGTGACCTGCGTACCGCGTGGGCCGGTGCGCCCCGCAGCCGCAGGTCCCGGCAGACCGCCGGCTCTCGTCAGTCGAGAACCTTGGCGCCCTCGATGAGGACGGTCTGGGTCGGCACGTCGCCGTGCCCGCGGCTGCTGCCGGTGCGGACACCCTTGATCTGGTCGACGACCTCCTTGCCCTCGGCGACCCGGCCGAAGACGGTGTAGCCCCAGCCGTTCGGGGTCTTCCCCGTGTAGTTGAGGAAGTCGTTGTCCGAGACGTTCACGAAGAACTGGGCGGTCGCGGAGTGCGGGTCGCTGGTGCGCGCCATCGCGACGGTGTAGGCGGTGTTCTTCAGCCCGTTGTCGGCCTCGTTCGGGACCGGGGCGGAAGTCGGCTTCTGGACCATGTCCGCGGTGAAACCACCGCCCTGGACCATGAAGCCGTCGATGACGCGGTGGAAGATGGTGCCGTCGTAATGCCCGTTGCGGACGTACGTCAGGAAGTTCTCGACGGTCTTGGGGGCCTCGGCGTCGTGCAGTTCGAGAACGACTCGGCCGAAGTTCGTGGTCAGCTCGACCCTGGACATGGAATTCGTCCCTTTCTGGTGGGGCTTGGCCGGAGCATCTTGTCACACGCCCCTTCAGCGGCCCGATGGCCGGGCCGACGGCCGCCCCGGCGTCAGGCGGCCTCCTCCAGGGCGTCGTTGGCCGCCTTGTGCCGCTCCACGCCCGCCCGCCACCCGGAGAACACCACCAGCGCGAGGCCCAGGCCGAGCCCCGCCGCGGGCACGCCCGGAAACCCTCCGTCGGGGGCGAACCCCTGCACGGCGAACCGGCTCAGCGCGGCGACGCAGGTGGCGAGCCCGAGCCACAGCGGCCACGCCGGTCGCGGTCGGGCCTGCGGCCGGACCCGCTCGTACACCGTGCCCAACACCCGCTCCAGCGGCCGCAGCGCGAACACGACCCCGGCGAGCACGCCCGCCAGAACCAGCAGCCAAGGCGCCCTCAGCCACCACCAGGCCGCGGACCCGAACCCGGGATCGGGCGCGAGACCGGGCAGGTAGAGGACGGCGGCGACGACCAGCACCGGCACCATGTGCCACAGGTACAGGGTCATGCTGACCCCGCTCACCACCCGCACCCGCCGCCACACCCGCTCCCGCGCCAACACCCGCCGAAGCAGCGGCGCGAGCAGCAGACAGGCCCCCGTCTGGGCCACCACCCAGGCGAGCATCGCCGCCGACGGCGGATCCGTGTTGCTGAGGTCCTGCCCGGTCACCAGGATCAGACTGACGGGAAACGGACCGAGCCCGACCAGCAGCGCGAAGGCCAGAGCGCCGCCCGCCGCCATCAGGGCCGGCACCCTCGGCCGCGCGTCCAGCAGCCCGTCCCGCCAGCAGAACCCCGACTGGTAGGCGACGCCCCACACGAGCACGTAGTTGAGCGGCCCGGCGTCGAGAGCACCGGCCCCGAGAGCGACCGCACCCATCGCGACGGGGACGAGCACCCCCCAGCGCCGATGCGCCGCGTGCAGCACCGGAGTCAGGGCACTGAGCACGAGATACAGGGGCAGGAACCAGAACTGCATGGCCAGCGCCCAGCCCACGAGTTCAAGGGTGTCCGGGTCCACGCCGACGGCCGCCGAAACCCCCACGGCGGCCAGCACCAGCCCGCTGTACACCCCGGCCGGCAGCAACAACCGCAGCGCCCGCCGCCCCACCCACCCCGCGGCCGTGCCACCCGCATCCCGGTCCCGCTCCCAGGACCCGCCCGCGGCATGTCCGCCGGCGAGGAAGAACAACGGCATGACTTGGAACCCCAGCGTCAGCCACTGGGTCCAGGGCACCACCGCCAGCAACTCCGGCGCGCCGATCGCCCCGTCGTCCCCGCGCACCAGCCCGGTGATCAGCCAGTGCCCGAACACCACCGCCCCGATCGCCCACGCCCGCAGGAAGTCGACGTACCGATCTCTGCTCATGGCCGCGATGCTGCCGCAGCACCCCGCGCCGCCGAGCCGAAAAGCCCGTGCCGCAACCAATCCGTGCCCGGTACGACACCGGGTGCCGACGCGGAGCCCGGGTACCGGCCGGCGCCGGCCCGCCGTCAACGCGGCCGGGCGAGGGACCCGTGGGCGTGGAAGCCGTTCGAGCGCCGCTCCCTGCTGTCTACGGCCGGTGCCACGGTGCGGTACGGCGAGGGCGCGGAGGTGGGTGGATGGCCGGACGAGTGCGCGGCGCGGTCGTCGCCGCGGTCCTTGCCGCCGCGGTCAGCGCGTGCGACACGGTGTCGGAGCGCGGCGACGAGGTGCGGGGACGCCACGGCCTGCGCCAGCGCGGCTCACCGGAATCCAAGCCGGTCGGAGCCGCCCACAGCGCCACCGATGTGGCAGGCGGCTGACGACGCCGCTCCCGTGCACCTGACGGGCAATCCGTTCGACGCGACGGCCGGCGGGCCGCCCCCGAAGAGCGGCCGCGAGGTGCGGCTTTGACCGGCCCTGTCGTCACAGCAGCACGTGCCGCACCACACGCGGAGCCTGGCAGGCCAGGACGGACGAGCCCAGCCCGATCAAGGCCCCCGCCGCGACGTCGGAGGGATAGTGCGCGCCGGAGTGCACGCGTTCGTAGGCCACCAGGGCCGTCGGCAGCGCGCACGCCGCGCCCGTCCACGGCCACACCCACGCCACGGCGGCCGTGAACCCCACGGCCGCCGCCGTGTGCCCGGAGGGGAAGGACGACGAATCGGGCCGCTCCCGCACCTCCTCCTGGGAGATCCACTCCTCGGGCGGCCGGCGCCGCCGCCACAGGCGCTTGACCACACCGTTCGACACCGTCTGCGCCACGGCCATGCTCACCACGCCCGTGACCGCGGCCCGGCGCCCCCGCCAACCGCCGACGGCGGCCATCAGCACGGCGGCGCCCCACCACAGCTTGGTGTGCTCGGCGGCCTCCTCCACAGCGGGCAGCAGCCGCCGGGCGCCCTCAGACGGCGCGGACGACACCTGCCGTCCCAGCCGGTGATCACCGTGGTGAAGAGACTCGAACACGTCCATGACCTGCCCTCATTCCGTGCGGTGTGCCATCCGACGCTGGTCCTCCTCGCTCCACTTGCGGGTGTCCCGGGGCGGAACGTAGGGCTCCTCACCGTCGGGCAGGCCGCCGACGACAGCCCGCTGACGAGTCATCTCCGCGTCGAACTCGAGACCGAGCAGGATCGCGATGTTGCTGATCCACAGCCACACCAGGAACACGATCACGCCGGCGAGTGTCCCGTACGTCTTGTTGTACGAGGCGAAGTTCGCCACGTAGAACGCGAACCCCGCCGACGCGATCATCCAGATCACCAGGGCCAGGAAACTGCCCGGCGTGATCCATGTGAAGCCGCGGCCCTGCACGTTCGGTGTCGCCCAGTACAGGATCGCGATCATGATCGTGACCAGTACGACCAGCACCGGCCACTTCGCGATCGACCACACCGTCAACGCCGAGTCGCCGATCCCCAGCGCCGTTCCGGCCTGGCGGGCCAGCGCGCCGGTGAACACCACGATCAACGCACTGACCACCGCCAGCACCAGCAACACCACCGTCACGCCGACCCGGACCGGCAGCAGCTTCCACACCGGACGGCCCTCGGGCATGTCGTACACCGCGTTCGCGCTGCGGATGAAGGCCGCGACATAACCGGAGGCCGACCACACGGCCAGCACGATGCCGACGACCGCCATGAGGGAGCCGACACCGCCGCGGCCCTGCAACTGCTGCACGGCATTGCCGATGATGTCCCGGGCGGAACCCGGGGCCAGCTGCTGGAGGTTCTTCAGCACCTGGTCGGTGGCCGACTTCCCGGCGACGCCGAGCAACGACACCAGCACCAGCAGCGCCGGGAAGAGCGACAGCACTCCGTAGTACGTCAGCCCCGCGGCGCGATCGGTGAGCTCGTCGCGCTGGAACTCGCCGACCGTGCCCCTGAGTACGGCCCACCAGGACCGTTTCGGCATCTGGGTGGGCTCGTCCGGTGCCCGTCGCTCCACGTCCTCGCCCGGCCCGACCCGCTGCCGTCCGGGCGCCGACGGGTCACTGGTCAGGTGATCGGATTTCGATGTCCGTGCCATAGGACCTGGGGTAACCACAATCCCCGGGAAAATTCGCCGGCCGCCCTACACGCGGGGCGGCCGGTTCAGGACGGCCGCGGTGATCTCGGCCAGGGTCCGTCCCCTGCGAAAGGCCTCCGCGCACCAGGACCGGGGGTGCCCTCCGCCGCAGCGGTGACGCAGGGACCTTCCGCCGCGGTGAACTGGACTTCCTCCAGGCACAGAGCTGTCGCGTCGGAGGCGCACAGCAGTTGCCGCGAGGGCGTGTCCGTCAGCAGGGACAAGGTCGCCCCGTCCACGTCCAGGGCCTCACACACCGTCCGGCACAGGGCCCGGGGCACTTCGGAGAACGGGCTGGAGCGGGCGGCGTCCAGCACCGTCTGCGCCGCCGTCGATCGCTGGGCCCCCATCCGCAGTCCTTCCTGACATCGCCCGCTGGTGCCCGTCTCGGGTGCCGCGTCTGGCGGCGCCCATGGGCGGGTCGGCCAGGGCCGTCGGCGCAGGTTCTTCCCGGTGGGTGGCAGCCCGGGCGCCGACGGTGCGGTGCGGTGCGCCTGCCGCAAGGCCGGCACGGTCTTCGTCCTCGGCGTCTTCGCCGGCGCCGTCGACAAGTTCCCCCTGGGCGCGGTGAGCAACAAGGGCCTGACCGGCCGAGGCGTCCAGATGCACGGCCGGCGCTACATCCCGATGCCGCTGGAGCGCATGCGGCCGGGGAGCTGAGCACGTCCCACCTGGCGACCCACACCGTGTCCCTCGACGAGGCACCGCGGGCGTACGAGCTGTTCAAGCACAAGACCGACGGCTGCGTCCGCGCGGTCATCCGGCAGGGCGCCTGAGCAGAGGAGTGCGGGTGGGGATCCGGCTGCCCATGAGCATGCTGGCGAGGAGCACGTCGGGAAGGGGGCACGCTGCCCAGGGACACGTTGGCCGTCAGCACGCTGCCCGTGAACACACGGGAGCCCTCACTTCGGACCGAGCACCACGGTCGTCGCGACCCGTGTGAGGGTGGGCGTGCGCGGCACCGAGCCGAACCCGAAGCGCACGGGCGGTTCGACGGGCGCCAGCACGCCGAGATCCTGGCCCTCGAAGACCGCCGACACCGCGGTGATCGGCCGCAGATCACGGGCCCCGTACCACTCGCGGCGGCCCCCGCCCGCACTCCCACGGGTCCGCACGCCGGCCAGCAGCATCCGGGCCGGCCGGTCCGTCAGCGCGCTCCATGCCGGACGGCGGGCGAGCGCGCCGGGAACGGCACGCAGCAGGAACCCCAGAAGCCCTCGACGGCCGGTGGAGAAGCGCAGTTCGAGGGATCCCCCGCCCCCGGTGACGGTCCAGGTGCCGTCTGCGACGCTCACGTCGACCCGGGCGACGCGTACGGCGTCGAAGGCGTAGGTGGCGCGGATGAAGTCCGCCGTCTCCTGCGTGGGGGCCAGCAGCAGCCGTTCCCCGTCGGCCCGCTCCAGCATCACATCGCTGAACGCTCCGAACGGCGACCGCGGCCAGTGCCCGAGCACGATGCGCGTCCCTTCGGAGGTGCCCATGCCGGCGATCCAGCCGTCGAAGCGCAGCCTCGGGCGCCGCGCGGCTCCGCACGCAATCCGGCTCGGGCCGGTCTTCATACGTGACTTGCTCCTCCGAAGTGGTGCACCAGGGGCTCGCCGAGGGGCGGGGAGGCCCTGGTACAGCGGTCTGCCTCTCCTCAGGCGCGCCGACTGCGGCGCCGGACAGCGCCCCGGCTCACAGGCGCCGAGTCCCCACACGGGAGTCCACAGAACGTGCGAGGTGCACGGTCGCCGCGCGGGATGGCGTCCCCCGCCTGTCGAGTCGAGACGCGCCCGAAGCGAGGCCGGGACGGAGCCGGACTCCTGACCGCTCCAGCACACGGGCCGCGCCGTACCCGTGCCACCGCTGAGTGCGGACGGGCGGCGAACACACCGGCCTGGCCCGCCACCTCGGGCGAGCCGCTCTCCCGGCCGACCGGCCGACACTGCCGCACGGCGACGTGACCGGGACCGTCACGGCGATCCGTCGTCCAGAGGCACATGGGGTAATTCCTCCGCGCTAGCGGCGGGATCCTGTCGGCCACCGGAGTGAAGTGGCACACCAGCGTGAGGTCGTCGGTGCGCGCGTGGCAGGTATCGGTGCTGGGTGGCGAGCCGGAGGAGCGCTGGACATCGACCGCTCCTGGATCGGCCGGAGGACGCGGCTGCTCGCGGGACGCAGGCGGCCCCGACGCACGGCACTGAACGGAGCCGGTCGACCCCCGGCCTCGGCAGGACTCAGCACGACAAGGAGTGGAGATCCCATGGGACACGGCGGAAATGTCATCCAGGAACTGACCGCGGACCACCGCGAGGTGGACGACCTCTTCTCGCAGATCGAAGCGTTGCCCGGTCCGGACCAGCAGCGACGCGAACTGGCGGACCGGCTCACCATGGAGCTGGTCCGGCACTCGGTGGCCGAGGAGGAGTACCTGTACCCGGCGGTGCGCCGGTACGTCGACGGGGGAGACGACCTCGCCGACAAGGAGATCGCCGACCACGGAGAAGTCGAGCGCATGCTGAAGGAACTCGAAGGCTGCCAACCCGGGGACGGGCGCTTCGACACGCTGATCCTGCGGCTCAAGAACTCCGTCAAGGCGCACGTCAGCGACGAGGAGAACCGGCTCTTCCCGATGCTGGCCGACGTCTGCTCCGCCGATGCCCTGGAGGAACTCGGGGAGAAGGTCCGCTCGGCCAAGCAGCACGCTCCCACCCGGCCGCACCCGTCCGCGCCGGACACCCCGCCCGCGAACAAGCTCCTGGCCCCCGGTGCCGGCATGGTCGACCGTCTGCGCGACATGCTCACCGGGCGCGGAAAGCAGGACTGAGGGGGCCGCGGAAACCGGCGCCGCGCGGTCGCCACGCAACCTCCCGTCATCCTGTTCGGTCCCGTGCCGCTCATGCGGTCCCGCTGGGCTCCGCCAGCCCACCCCCACCACCACCAAAACCAGTCACTCCTGCGCACCCTCGGCCGTCGCCTTGCCCGGCGTGTGGCGGATGCGCGTGGGTACCAGCACGACAGGGCCTGGTTCCGGATCCGGACGCGATCGGTCGCGTCCGGCCGGGCACCGAAGGGCGGAGCAGGGACGGTCGGCACCATCAACTCCGCGGAGCCGGAGCCGGAGCCGAAGCCGGAGCCGTTCGGGAGGTTGGATGCGTCTTCACCACAGCCGCCCTACCGACGACGGGTTCCGCCGCCTGCGACATGGACGCGGCTTCCGTTACCTCGACGCACGGGGGGAGCCGCTGCGCGATCCGGCTGAGCCGGCGCGGATCCGGGACCTTGTCATACCCCGGGCATGGCGGGACGTGTAAATCTGCACTCGGGCCAACGGGCATCTGCAGGCCGTCGGTACGGACGCCGCCGCCGGCAGCACCTGTACCACCCACAGTTCCGCGCGGAGCAGGAGCCGGCCAAGCACGACCACGTCCCCGACGTCGCCGAGGCTCTGCCCGCGGTACGAGAGGCCGTCGAGGGGCAACTGCATGACCGCGGACTGACCCGGCAGCGGGTCCTGGCCACGGCCGTACGACTGCTCGACCTCGGCTTCTTCCGCATCGGAAGCGACCGCTACACCGAACTGAGCAACAGCTACGGCCTCACCACGCTGCTGCGCGAACAGTGCCGCTGCCGGGCCGGGCCGGTGCGGTCCTGTTCACCTACGTCGGCAAGCACGGCACGGAGATCATCCAGACCGTCGCGGACCCCGCAGCCTGCCGCTGCCTCAAGGCGCTGTTGCGGCGCCGAGGCGGCGACGACCGGCTCCTGGCCTACTGGGAGCAGCGTTCCTGGCACGCGGTGACCGGCGATGACGTCAACGTGTATCTCAAGGAACTGGCCGGCCTCGAGATCACCGCCAAGGACTTCCGCACCTGGCACGCCACCGTCCTGGCCGCCGTGGCGCTGGGCGTGTCGCACCCTGTCGCGCGCAGCGAGACCGCCCGGCGCCGGGCGATCGCCAGGGCGGCCCGCAAGGTGTCCGGGTACTTCGGCAACACACCGGCGGTCTGTCGCGCCTCCTACATCAACCCGCGGGTGATCGAGTTGTACGAGGAGGGCGTGACGGTCGCCGCCGCGCTGCCTCACCTCGGCGATGAGGGCGCGTACGGCGTACCCGCCACCCACGGACCCGTCGAACGGGCGGTGCCGCGCATGCTCCGGAACGGACAACCGCCGCAGGGGAGTCGGAAGCATGCCGCCGCCGCGTCGGTGCCGCGGCGGTAGCTCTCCGCCGCGTTCACGCGTCACGGAACGGCCAGAGGGGCTTCCTCCTGCGCGATGCGCCGGTTTGCGGCAGCCTGGCTTTGGGCCGCCGGGAAGCCGCCGGTAGCGCCGGTAACGGCTGAGAGTTGACGGCGGGCCGCGGCCAGGGCCGAGCGCACCTCGCGGGTGCCGGTCGACACGCAGAGCGTGTAGGTCAGGTCCTGCAGCCGCTGGTCCAACTCGCCCTGAGCACCCAGGGCTTGCTGCGCGGTGAGCGCCTCGTACTCCTCGACGAGCCTGCGCAGCGTTTCAGGGTGGGGCATCAACATGTTCGTACTCCTCGGTCACCTGGTGTCGAGCCCGGCCACGACCGGCAAACGGGCGGGAAGGTGGTTCGGGTGCGAGCGAGGGCGGGCCGTCAGGCGGCCTTCACCGGTCCTCGGTGGTGGCCGAGGCGCGTGGTGGCCCTGACGGTGGTCCGCGGTTCCCGCACCAGCCGGGGAACCTCCAACGCCCAGGTACAGCCAGGCAAGTGGCACTTGACTTCGCCGCTGACGGTCGGCACGGCGGGGCTTTGGCACGCGCCGCGCTCGGGCCCCTCGCCCAGCGAGGCCGACCGCGCGAGAGGCTGCGCGGTATCCGGCGCATCGTCACCAGGCCGCTTCGTGGAAGACCTGCGGCGGGCGAACTCGAGGGAAGGACTTGTCGACTCATCGGTGGGCATGCGACGTCGCTCCTGCACGGTACGGGCTGGTGAGGACCGCGGGAAGCGGTGCTGCCGGTCCGCCGATCAACGGCCGCCGCGACATCCCACTTCCGCCGGCGCGCCTACGGTCCGAAGCACGAAATCCGGTTGCCCTGCCATCCCGCGGTCAAACAACAACGCCCACACCGAAGGGGCCGGCCTCGTGCGAGACGGACCTGACCTCCCCGCAAAGTGTCTCGACGAACGGCAAGGAGTCCCTCAACCACGCTCAGCCCAGCGGATAGCCGGTCTCCGCGGCGTCCTCCACGAGATCCGCCAGAACGCTCTCCGGGTTCAACGCGCTGACCACCCCTTCGGTCAGAGGACGCGAAGAGAACACGTGACGAACGGCCTCCATGTCGACCGGGACTTCGTAGTAGTCCTCGGCCCACCCCTGAAACGCCTCCGGCGAGCGGTCCACCAGCAGCTGGAAGAGGTACCCGGCACCGTCCGGGTCCCCGTCCTCCGCCGCGGCGCGGGGAAAGTCGATCGTCCCCGTCTTCCAGCCATCGTCTCCCGTCTCCCGCCATATGCACGCGGTGGCGAGTGGCATCCCGTCCTCATCCGAGAACGCGGGCTCCTCGACATACGGCCGGAAGACGTCGGGAACGTCATCGAGCACTCCGGGCCATGGCCCGTCCTCTGCATAAGGACTCATAGGTGATTCATGATCGAACCCACGGACGTAGGCGCCGGAGGCCGAGAAAACGATGGAGTACTCGTCGCCCGATCCGTTCCGCATCGACGCCATCGACTCCTTCTCGGACCAGTGATCGTCGAAACAGTGGTACCGGTCGGCCAACTCAGGGCACAGGACCGCCTCCAGGATGGCCAGTGAACGGCAGTGCTCACGGAGGACGGCTATCTCAGGCAGCTGTCGAGCAACGTCTTGTACGGTCACCAGCTCATCCAAGCGCACGCCTCTGACATGCCAGCCTCACGCCTCGGGCTCTGCTGGCCGCAGTCTCCTACGTCGGCGGCTATGGCCGGGCTCGCGGTCGGCGACTGGTCGGCCTCTTCGCCTGCATGTACTACGGCGCGTTCCGTCCGGCCGAAGCTGTCGGTCTCAAAGAGGCGGACCTGAAGCTGCCGGAAAAGGGCTGGGGTACGGCGCTGCTCAATAGCACTCGTCCCAGCGTCGGCAAGCGGTGGACCGACTCCGGCGAAACGCACGACGATCGCGGCCTGAAGAACCGGCCCGTGGAAGAGGTCCGGCCTGTGCCGATTCCGCCTCATCTCGGCGCGATCCTGCGGGAGCACATCGACACCTTCGGCGTAGCGGACGACGGGCGCCTGTTCACCAACGAGCGTGGGGGAGTGGTCGGCTCGTCGACGTACTTCCGGGTCTGGCAGGAGGCTCGCGCGCTGGCGCTCCCGCCGGCCGTTTTGGCCTCCCCGCTTGCGGCCCGTCCGTACGACCTCCGCCATTCGGCGCTGTCGACGTGGCTCAACTCCGGGGTGGACGCGACCGAGGTCGCCGAGCGTGCGGGCAACAGCGTCGAGGTCCTGCTGAGCCGCTACTCCAAGTGCTCGACGGCCGCCAGGAGGTCGCCAATCGCCGTATCGAGGATCTGTTACGTGAGTACGAATGACACGCCCACTGCGGCATGTCCCGAGGCTTCTGGGTCTGCCCTTGACGAGTTCCATCGCTCATCGCACGTCTCACTCGTCCGGCCTGCCTGTAAATGCGCATTTCGCGTGATGGTGCTCAGCATTGATCGACGATGTGTTGTGTCTTCTTCATAGGGGTGAAAGACCATGCCGACGTATGTCTCGTTGCTGAACTGGACCGATCAGGGGGTCCGGGGCTACAAGGACACCCCGCAGCGCGCCGAGGCCTTCGCGGCTGCGGCACAGAAGCTGGGGGTGAAGGTCCTGAACCTCTACTGGACCGTCGGTCCGTACGACATCGTGGCCGTCGTAGAGGCGCCCGACGATGAGACCGCCACTGCGGTGCTCCTCCAGGTCGCCGGGTTGGGCAACGTCCGTTCCACCACCCTGCGGGCCTTCGGGCGGGAGGAGATGGACAGCATCATCGCCAAAGCCGCTGGCTGAGGCCTTTCAGATCAGGACCCGTCTCACGAGTACGAGTGACCCGCGAGGGCGGGACGCTCCGAAGCCCCTGGATTCGTCCGGGGGCCTTCGTTTTTGTTAGGTCTGACCAGGGCGGATGGCCCAAGATCCTGTCCACGAATAGTCCACAGACCCCGTCATAGGGCCGCTCAGGACTGCATACGGCTGCACATACGCGAAGACCCCGGCCTCAGCGTTTCCGCTGGTGTCGGGGTCTTTGGGCACCGTATGAAGGGTGCCCCCGGCAGGATTCGAACCTGCGCACACGGCTCCGGAGGGCATGTCTCGTCTTGTCGTGAAACCCCGGTTGAGCTGGGCGTTCACTCTTCGGCACCTGCCGAAGTGCTGATCTCTATCGCATGTCTTGCACGATGCCTCCCACGCGGGGTTGCCCGTCGGCCGCCGGCCCCAGACGTGACCCGTCTAGAGCAAACGTCGCGAGTGGGTTCCACAGGTTCCACACTGAGCACATGAAGGAGTTCTGGCTTGTGCTGCTCGGTGCTGCCGTTTCGCTTGGCGCTAGCTATCTGGCGCACCTCTTGGAAGCGAAGCAGGCCAAGGGCGAGCGCTTGGAAGCAAGGCAAGATGCGGCCGTTGCAACGCTCGCTGAAGCGTTTGTGCAGATCGAAAGGCACCTGCGCACCATGCCTTGGGAACCAGACCCGGCGCCAGAAGAGGGGCCGGATCCGATCAGTGAAGATACGCGAGACGCCTACTACAGGAGCGCGCGTGAGTGGGGGCCCGTCCTAGACGACTCCTTGGGGCCAGCGAAGATCGCGGCTCATGCCATCCGAGATGCCGCTTTGCGCGAGCGCCTGATCTTCACCCTGGAGCTTTTGGAGGACTGGCAGGAACTTGCCAAGGAGACGCCGATTCGTCGTCAGTGGACTGTGAACCGCTCCGGGAACGGTGGAGGCTCTATGCGTTGACTCCAGCCGCCGGTTGGGGCTGGTGTTGAGCGTAGTGGTTGGTCTCGTACTCGTGGGGCGGGATGTCGCCGGTCGCGCTGTGGAGCCGTTGGTTGTTGAACCAGTCGACCCATTCCGCAGTGGCGAGTTCGACGTCGGCGAGGCCGTGCCAGGGCCGGCGGGGCTTGATCAGCTCCGTTTTGTAGAGGCCGATCTGGGATTCCATGAGCGCGTTGTCCAGGGCGTCACCGACGGTGCCGACCGACGCGTCGATGCCGGCCTCGAGGAGGTGCGCGGTGAACGCGAAAGACGTGTATTGACTGCCCGCATCCGAATGGTGAACTAGCCCCGGTCCGGCGGGAGTTCCAGCGCGGCCACGGCGCCACAGGGCCATGTCGAGGGCGTCGAGGACGAGCTTGGCCCGCTTGCTCGTGGCCGCGGACCAGCCGACGATCGCCCGGGAGAAGACATCCACGACGAACGCGACGTAGACGATCCCCGACCAGGTGGCCACATAGGTGAAGTCTGCAACCCACCTCTCGTTCGGCCGGGACGCGGTGAAGTCGCGTTGCAGCAGGTCAGCTGCCCTCTCATGCCCATCGCCGTGCACGGTGGTGCGGATCTTCCTGCCGCGACGGGCGCCTTCCAGACCGAGCTCGCTCATCAGCCGGGCGACCGTGCAGCGGGCCACCGGTATGCCCTCACGGTGCAGCTGCCGCCAGACTTTGCGGACTCCGTAAACGCCGAAGTTGTCGGCGTGGACCCGGCTGATGTGCGCTTTCAGTTCCGCGTCCCGCATCGCTCGGGCGCTGGGGGCGCGGTTCTTGGCGGCGTAGTAGGTGCTCGTTGCGATCTTCAGTCCATGGTCGGACAGCACACGGCAGATCGGCTCGACCCCGAACACCTTCTTGAACTCGTCGATGAACGCTACGAGCGCTTTGACGGCCGGTCGAGCTCGGCCGCGAAGAAAGCCGACGCCGCCTTCAAGATTTCGTTCGCCCGCCGCAGTTCGGCGTTCTCGGCCCGCAGCCGTTTGATCTCCGCGGCCTCCTCGGACGTGGTGCCGGGCCGCTGACCGGCGTCCACCTCGGCCTTGCGGACCCAGGTCCGCACCGTCTCCGCAGCCCCGATGCCCAACTTCGCGGCGACCGCCTTCATCGCGGCCCACTCGGTCGGGTAGTTCGGACGGACCTCCGCGACCATGCGCACCGCACGCTCACGAAGCTCAGCAGGGTAGGGGGATGGACGTGCCATGACTCGATCCTCTCAGGGAATCGAGCCTCCATCAGACCCGGAGCGGTTCACTGCGCAGGCGCTGGCTACGCATGCGATTGAGTGTCTCGGCGCGTGGCAGCGTGAGGAAACCATTCCGGCCGTGCCTGAGGACTTCGTTCGAGCTTTGAGTAACCGGCAGGGTAGCCAAACGGAGCTGACTCGCATGCTGAGGGCGAGGCTTAGGAACCCTGACGGCTTGTCCCCCGGTGGAGCGAACACCGACGGCGGGTGACCGCGGCGAGGCACTTCCATCGCGGTGCAGGAGCGGTCGCGGTGCTCTCCCCAGGGGCCAACAACGGCTCCCAGACGGCCGCGGCGCAAGTTTCAGGGCAGACGCTCTTCCTGCGCCTTGAAGCGATCTTGGTCGTTCTCGGAGACGCGGCGAGCTCACCTGGGCTGACTACTTCTGAACGTGCGTGGACGTGCGCCACAGTCGCGGTCGTTGTCACCGCACTTAAGACCCGCAGCGCAGTTGCACGCGGATGACCTCTGTCGGTGTGACATCGGTGCCCCCTCGCGGCGGGGGACCGTGCGAGCCGTGGCGAAAAGCGGTACCGAAATTGGCACAACTTCGACAACAAAAGCATCGTTGAGCAGTCTGCCGCTGAGCTTGGCCTAGGGTGGCCGTGCCAACGACCTGCCTCACGCGCTCTACCGCGGTATGCGATGGGCTGGTTCACTAGGGAGATGGCCGTGAAGCCAGTACCGATTACAGGCTCCGTCCTAGCCTGGACGCGGGCTGAGGCAGGCATGTCTCCTGCCGCGCTTGCTGAAGCGGTGGGTGCCAGCACTCAGGAAGTCGTAGCCTGGGAGTCGGACAGGCTGAAGCCGACCACTGGCCAGTTCAAGGCTCTAGTTCGGAAGCTAGGGCGCCCTGAGAGCTTCTTCTTCCTTGCCCGGCCGCCTCAGACGAGTGGCCTGACTGTCGCTTTTAGGACCACTGCGGAGAAATTGGGGTCGCCGTCCTCTGCAATAGAGGTGGGGAAAGAACTTCGACTGGCTCAGCGAACTCAGAGAGTGGCAGCCTGGTTACAGGAGCAGCTTGGCATCAGCGGGCCACATATCCCGAGTGGTGACCTAGAAATTTCGGCTGCGCACTTAGCAGGCGAGCTGCGATCTTGGCTGCAATGGACGCTTGATATCCAATTGCAGAAAACGGAAGCCCAAGTAACCAGGGCGCTCCGTTATCACCTGGAAGAGCATGGCATCATCGTGATGCATGTTCCGATTGATACCGATACGGGAGTTCGCGGATTTTCCCTGCCGCATGACGATGCCCCGTTGATGGTAATAAACACAAAGGAACGTTACAGGGCGCGTACTTTCTCCTATATTCATGAACTTGCTCACCTCGCATTGCATGACGGATCCCTATGTCTAGTCAAGAATGACGAGGGGGTAGAGCGCTGGTGCAATGAAGTGGCGGCCTGCTTTTTGATGCCTGAGAGGGATGTTAGAGAGTTTGTGCGCTTCAAATTTGGCACAATGAAAATTTCGAACTTGGAGCAGGTGTACCCCTTAAGGTCTCGGTATCGCGTGAGTACGCAAGCGGCAGCTCTGCGACTTCATAAGCTCGGCCTTTCCGAACCTGGGTTCTACCCGTCTGTCCATTGGGCACTGGATAAGAGGAAGGCCGGGGGGTCTAGTGTCGAAAGCTCGCAGACAAGAGATGTCGTACGTCTGCAAACCTATGGTAGGGGTTACGTCAACCTCCTCATTGAAGCGAAGGCGGCTCGCAAGATTCCGGAATCTCAGGTCTTGGAGTTCCTGAAGATGTCACGCAGTGAACTTTCACGGCTAGAATTCCTTGCGCGGTCGAGCGTCGAGGGCTGAGGGTGGACGAGCGTTGCATCGCCGACGCGACGGCGCTAGTCGCTGCCAGGGACTGCGTTAGGCCATCCATGATGGCTGACCTCTTTGAGGAGCTGACCCCGAGGGTGGCGGCGGAGGAGCTAGTCATACCGAGATCTGTCATCGAAGACGTTGAGGTGATGGCGCGAAATGAATCAATTCATCATTGGATTCAGGGACTTAGTCTCAATTTGAATGAAGCTCCTTATATGGAGGAGAGGGTTTGGCTCAGTCGTACCTTGCAGTTGAAGTTTGGGTACGAAGAGGGTGTATCCGATATGGAGGGGAAGGATCCCAGTATGCTCGAAGTGATTGCGTTAGGGAGGAGGTGTGAGATGGAGGGGCAGAGCTTCTACATCATCAGCAATGATGTAGTGCAATCGCCACTTCGCCCAAGTGCGGCCCACCTCTGTGCGGAGTTTGGTTGGGAGCGCCTAAATATGCATACCTATGTCGAGGAACTCCTCAACCGGCCGGACCTACTAAGATAGTTCGAAGAGATCTAAGGTGGCCTGTGACAGATAGTGGGTGATAGCTGGGGACTCGTGGCCATCATGAGTGGCCAACGAGTTGACTAGAGCAGCGCAAAAGATGAGAAGTGACCTTGATGGCTCAATAACCCTCCACTTCCCAGCTACCCTAATGATGGGATAGCTGCTTCCATCTATCAGAAGCTTCGGCTCAGTGGAGTCCGGAGGTGGCTCCTTGTACTGCCCCTTCACTCGCTGTCCACTCGTGCGAGAGTGTAGGTAGGTGACACCTACGATGTAGTCAGGGGAATTATCTAAAGCATCGCCGAAGATGGGCGATAGTAGTTTTTTTCGTCCACCTATCATCCCGGCATCGATTATGCAGAAGAGGTCTGGCTTGTCGTCATCGCTCAGGCCTTTGATGTGCTTAGCAATCGTCTCAAGTTCCTGAGTGGGCTTGTATCCCACCAGGTGGAACAAGGGCAGAGGCCTATTTATTGAAGTGAGTCGTTGTAGGCTTACTCGCTTTTTGCCTGATTCCTGAATCTCGTCCCTATTTACGCTGGTCTTTACTTCGATGCAAGCCCGTACATTCTCTACAGGGAATAGGACTTGCGTGCTCTGTGCGAGAATCCCAGGTTCGTTGGCCTGGTCGTACACGATGATGTCTGTTTGTTGTGAATATCGGTCTAGATGGTCGATTACCATCCCCGAACCTACTCCGTACCGTTTAGGGATAAGATTTTCTAGCAATCGAGCCAAAGATAGTTCGTTCTCTCTTCCTCGCTCGCCCCAGTGCTTAATTAGTCGATTGAAAACGTCGACCTCTGCTTGCAGGCGCCTTAGAACTCCAGACCAATACTCCTCCACTACGGACATGTCTCCCCCTCTGTGGCTGGACGTCGGTCGGAACGACCAAGCGTCTTGTGGCAGCTGCTGAGCCTTGCTGCAAGCTGGGCGTACGACGCGGTCGTACGCCGATAATCTGCCCTGTCGGTACGCTCGCGATGCCTCAAGTGCAAGGGAGGCTCCGTGCTGTGTCTTGGCCGTGGGACCCTTGGCATTGACCGATGGAGTGATGCGAAGGGAGCCGAGGTGCCGGAGGCCAGTCCGCGCGGAACCTACTTGGTCATTGCGGAAGCGCTTCGAAGCGAGATCGAAGCGGAGGATGGCGTACACACCCTGCCGTCAGAGGCTGATCTGATGCGCTCGCATGGAGTCGCCCGGAATACGATCCGCCGTGCCCTCAAGGTTCTCGAAGCTGACGGTGTCGTTGAGTCCGCTCCCGGGATTGGGTGGCGGGTTGCTCGGGGCGGCGATCGTCGCTCTCTTGCAGAACGGATGACCGACGTGATCACGGAGGATGCCCTCTCAGTGGGCGCCACGTACCCCTCTGAGGCACGCCTCTGTGAGCGGTTCGGTGTTTCGCGTACCGCCGTACGCCGTGTCCTTGCCCAGATGGAGGGCAACGGCCTGCTCGCCACCGTGCACGGCAAGGGGCGAACCGTACGCGCTCTCCCGACACCCACCGTCCGCCCGTAGTCTTGGCCGCCATGGGACTGACTGAGTGGGCGTACTCGCTCTCCGAATCGCTGCTGTCCGATCCGCTCCCGCGCCGGTGGGCGCACTCGCTGGGGGTCGCCAAGCGCGCTCGCTCCTTGGGCCCGATCATGGGCGACGATGCCGAGTTGCTGGAAGCCGCCGCGGTGCTGCATGACATCGGGTATTCGCCGGCCATCGCCACGACCGGTTTTCATCCCCTGGACGGTGCGCGGTTCCTCCGCGACCAGGAGAAGGCAGACGAGCGGGTCGTTCGTCTCGTGGCCCACCACTCCTGCGCCCTGCTGGAAGCCGAGGAACGAGGGCTGAGGCAGGAGCTTGAAGGGGAGTTCGAGCTAGAGCGTCCGGACCTGGTCGACGCCCTGCTCTTCTGCGACATGACGACGACGCCCGACGGAACGCAGACCACCTCGACCGAGCGGTTGGATGAGATCGTGCAGCGGTACGGCCCGGACACGATCGTCGGGCGGTTCATTCAGCGCGCGGCCCCCGAGATTCACGCAGCGGCGAAGCGTGTTGAGAGCCGGTTGGCGCAGGTCTCCGCCGACAGTCAGCCGATGTAGGGCTCTCGCCGCGAGTCGTCGAGACCGTGGCGGATGCGCAGCATCATCGACGGGTGAATGTCCAGCCCGTCAAGGTCCGTTGGGTCAACCCAGCGGACCTCTTTTGACTCGCTGCTCGTACGCAGCGAACCCCCGACAGGGTGGGCTCGGAAGCAGATGGAGAACTGTTGCCGGACCTCTCCGTCGTCGTACGCCAGCACGTGTTCAGGGTCGGTGTAGAGGCCGACGATGTTGTCTACCTCGACGTCAATGCCGGTCTCTTCCGCGACCTCACGTACAGCGGTATCGGCGATGCGTTCGCCGATGTCGTGGCCGCCACCGGGCAGTGCCCACAGGTCGTTGTCGGTCTTGTGGATGAGCAGCAACCGTCCCGTGTCGTCTCGGACGATCGCGGTGACCGAGGGCACCACCGAGTTGGCCTCAGGGGCGTTCGGATCGCGGAAGTAGTCGATGCGGCTCATCAGGCAGTGCCTTCCCAATCGGCAGGTGAAGAGATCGGGCGGGCCGATTGCCAGACCTTCTCAACGCTCTCAGCGTAGGCGTCGAAGAGTTCACCGCCGGGCACGCGTTGCAGGTGCAGCACGGGGGCCATATAGGCGCCGACGCCGTAGAGGTGCCCGTTGGCCAGCATCTCGTCATCGGCCCGGTAGATGGAGTTGTAGAGGGTCGTACTGTGCAACCGGAACTCCACCCCGGGGAGACCGAAGAGTGGGCCATAGTTGATTAGGGCGTTCCGGATCTTGCCTGCCATCGCCCCGCCGATACCTTCGTCCTCGCCGCGCATCGCCACGGCCGGCGACGTGGGCTCTCCCAGGATGAAGCGGATGGGCACTCCGTCGGCTGACTTCTCCTTCACGATCCGGTGGAACGACGCGTCTTCGGTGAGCCAGAAGCCGGAGTACACCAACAGGTCAAACTGACGGGTCGCCTTGGAGTAGAGGTTCGTCCAGAGGTTTTGCATCACGACGGATCGGTGTGGATAGAGCCTGACCAACTCGGCGTTGCCAGCGGCCGCGACCTCAGCTGACGTGCGCTCGTCCGGCCACAGGTACGACACCTCGCACCTCAACAGCGATGCTGTTGCGAACTGGAAGCGGCGGTATGGCTTGCGCTCAGGTTCGTTGATCCATCGCTCGACCGTCTTGGCCGCGACCCCGAGTCGTTCGGCGACCTCATCGAGCGTCAGGCCCAAGTCCACTATCGCGCCGCGCAGTCGCTCGTTCGCCATGCCAACCTCCGACTTCCTGGGACGACTTGGTTCGACTTCACGGTAGCTAAGAACGACCTGAGCCGCGCAACCGCGAGGTCGAACGTCGTCGCTGCCGACGCCAGTCTGTAGGTACATCGAGCGCGAGGGTCTCGCAGACCTCCATCAGCCGAAGGGCTTGACGGTGCGAACCTCCCTCTGCAAGATGAGGAACACGTACTACATGTTCCTCTCGTTCGGATCGCGTCAGCGACCCGAACGGGCGCACGACCAGGAGCCCCGCATCGGACGGGGGGAGGCGACCCGGCGCCTTGGCATTCACCGGAGGGCTTGAGACCGAGAGGTCTCATCTCCATACGCCTGAAACGGGAGCTCGTGTTCCCGAAGGAGACAACGCACCACCCACCTCACCGCCGTACCTCGTACGGCGGTTCACCTGCCTTCCCGGGGCGGTCGCCTCTCGCCAAAGACCGTGACCGCCCCGGCACTTCACATCACACGTCCCCTCGACTTCCTGGAGTTCGCCATGACCGAACGCACGATCCCCGTGGACGCCTTCGGCCCGATCGCCCTGGACCTGACCATGAACGCGGGCACTATCCGCGTCGTCGTTGACCCCGCGCTGAAGCAGGCGCACGTGGTGCTGAAGACCGAGGCCACCTCGGGCCCGTCAGCCGACGTGATCCGCGACACCGCGGTCAGTCTCCGGGGGCAGAACCTCAAGGTCCGCGTCCCGGACGTGGCCGGTGGCATGGGCGGTAGCACCACGATCAGCGTGGGCGGCAACACCATGACGTTCTCTGGCGGCAGCGGCGTGCAGATCGTCAACGGCAACGTGCACGTCACCGGCCACGGTGGCGGCAAGGTCTTCATCAACGGCCGCGAGGTCACCGCCACCGGCCCGGCCGGCGACGCGGTCACGCCGATCACCGCCGTCGTCCACCTGCCCGCCCGGTCCGAGACGCTGATCAGCACGCACACCGCCGACACCGTCATCAAGGGCGAGTTGGCGCGACTGGAGTACGACGGCACCTCTGGCAGCCTGACCGCTGAACGCGTCGGCGACCTGGACGCAACAGTCACCAGCGGAAGCGTCATCGTCGGCGACGTGACCGGCTTGCTGGACGTGAACCTCACTTCCGGCAATCTCGGCATCAGCGCCTACAGCGGCAGGGGCGCCCGGCTGAACCTCACCTCCGGAAACGTACGGATTGCCGCGACCCCGCAGGCCACCGGCCGCCTCGCGGTGAGCGCCACCTCGGGGTGCGCCCGCATCACGGGTGCCTCGCACCTGAACATCCGCCGCCGGGTGACCAGCGGCTACGTGCAGATCAGCTAACCCCCGTCTTGCCGCCAGCACTATCTCGGCCGCGTCTGCGGTGCGGGCCTTGCCTTTCCGGGGTGGTCGCCTCTCGCCAAAGACCGCGACCGCCCCGGCATCCCTTCGATGCCTGGAGAACTTCCATGCGTACGTACATCGGCCACCAACAGGCCATCTCTGCTGCCGACTTCGCGGAACTCGCGCTCGGTACCCCGGTTGAGCTGTGGCTCGGGGTCGAGGGAGAGACGGACGAAGAGCGCGCCGCCCGCGAGGACGCGGCGCGCGACATCCTCGCCGACAACCCGCACTTTCCCGACGACCTGGTCCGCATCGCCGCGCAGGTCATCGAGGAGAACCCGGACCTGTTCGATGTCGTCCCTCTGGTCCGCCCCGCCCGTCGGCGCACGGCACGCAAGGGGGCTGCGGCATGAGTGAGCTGCTGTTTGCCGCTGCGGCGGAACTGCCGATGGCGGCCGGATGGTCGCTGCACGCGCTGCGCCTGCGCCGTCGTATCGAGACCGCCCGTCGTGACCCGCTCACCGGTCTGTTCACCCGCGACGCGTTCGCGGAGCGCGCCATGAGGGTGTTGGCGGGCGGTCCCAGCGCGGTCTACGTCGTTGACCTCGACAGGTTCAAGGAGATCAACGACACCTACGGGCACGCTGCCGGAGACGCGGTTATCGCGGCCACCGGCCGGCGGCTCGCGGAATGGGCCGACATCAACGCGGGCACCGTGGTGCGCCTGGGAGGTGACGAGTTCGCCGCGGTCGCTCGCGTCTTCAGTCACGCTGATCTGTCTTGGACGTTGGGCGAGTTGACCCGCGCCATCGAGCAGCCGGTCACGGTCGACGGCCGCCCGCTCACGGTGGGCGCCTCCGTTGGCGCGGTCGCCTACGACCCCCGCACCGACGACGTGGACCTGTCCACGCTGCTGCGCCTGGCCGATGAGCAGATGTACGCGGCCAAGCGCTCCGGTGCCGACTGGCTGACCGTCCTGGACCTCACCCCGCAGGCAGGGACGGTCAACAACCGCCGCCTTGGTCGCCCCGGCACGGCCGGCGGAACGGAGGCAGCGGCATGACCACCGCCCTCGAGACACCCGCGTCCGGAGTTCCGCCACTGACCCGCCCGGAACTGGGACTCGCCGGAATCGGCGCGCTCGCCGCCGCCGCGGTCGGCGCGCTGGGACTGATCTCCTCCTTCGACGCGGTCTCCGCTGCCGCGGCGAGTTGGGGCTTTGCCTCGCCGTGGATGCTGCCGGTCGGCATCGACGTGGCCATCCCGGTGTTCACCGTCGCCAACCTGCTGCTGATCCGCATGGATATGGCGCTCGCGTGGGTGCGGTTCGTGCCCTGGGCGCTCACACTGATCACGTGCGGTTTGAACATCGCGGCCGGACACTCCCTGTCGGCCAAGGTCGCGCACGGCACCATGCCGCTGCTGTGGGTGGTCTTTTCAGAGATCGGCGCGCACATCTACGCCGTGCGGATCGGCGCGGCCACCGGCCGCCGCATGGAGAAGATCCGGTTATCCCGCTGGCTGCTCGCCTTCCCCTCCACCTTCGCGCTCTGGCGCCGGATGACGCTGTGGGAGGTCACCTCCTACAGCGAGGCACTGGCGAGGGAGAAGGAGCGGCAGTTGGCTCGCGCGGATCTGCGTGAGCAGTACGGCCGCAAGTGGCGGTCCAAGACTCCGCGCCGCGAACGCGTGATGCTGCGCATGGGCGACCTCGTCCCCGCTATCGAAGAGACCACCCCCGCGCCGCCACCGGTGGCCATGCCGGCGCCCCCTGCCGATGCCAAGCCGCGTCCGCGCCGCCGGACTCCCGCCAAGGGAAAGACCAAGGCGCAGCGCACCTTCGAGGAGCTGCTGACCGAGGCACGCATGGCCACCGCACAGTGGCTGGACGCGGAGTTGACCGCGGAACGCATCCGCACCGAAGTGCACTGTTCGGCAACCAACGCCCGCACGCTGCGCGACGCGTTGAAGTCCGAGCGTGCTGAGGGCCGCCCGCTGCACTCCGTCGACGACGCGGAGGGCGAGGAGTCCGAGGCTGAGGCCGCCTGATGCCCGCGGCATTTGGCAAGTGCTACGACCCCTCCGGAAGCCAGTACGGCATCCCCACCTACCCATGGCGCTATGCCCCCGACGGGCTCGCCACACGGCGTCAGCTGCGCGCCCGCGGCTTACGCCCGGGCGGTCAGCCGATCGCGGCTCAGGTGCTGCGCCCGCGCTACCGGCGTGGCGCGCTGGTCGCCTACCTGTACCGCGTCGACCGCGCCAAGCCGGTACGGCCGATGACGCCGGGCAAGCGGGCGGCGCTCGCCAAGGCGATGCGCGCCCGCCGTACCTGCCCGCAGTGCAGCACGGATGCGGGATACGTCATCCCGACCTCGCTCGGCATGTGCGTGCCCTGCACCTACCCCGAGGAACAGCGCGCTGCGTGACCTACCAGATGTCCAGGAACTCCCAGACAGCGTCGGCGATTCGGTTCCTGCGGCGGTGTGCCTTGCTGCAAAAACGCCGCCTTCGCCAGCGGCTTTCTGGCTGCTGCACCGGCTTGCCGCACCAATTGCACGGCCGCGTCCTGAACTCAGATTCCCCCATGCCACCCCCGTAGCACCGCCGTGCGGGGTCCGTCCGCCCACCTCCTACAGCGACGGCCGGACCCCGCCTCTTTCCCTTGGAAGGGACATTCAGTGAAGCACCCCGACGACGAGAACGAACTCTTCCACCGACTCGAAGCTGACATGGCCGCCGACTCCGGGGGCGAGGTGGTCGACCTCGACAAGGCACGGTCGGCCCGTACGGAGTCGGTCGACTCGACCATTCGACCCGACTCCGACCCGTCGGCCGACCCCGCGCCGGACCGGTCGGGTGCCGAGTCGGGCGACCCGACCGCCCGCCGGTTGGTCGACCTTCCGACCGCGAAGGCGACCGGTCCGGGCTACCTCGGTCGACTGCTCGCCGCGCAGCGCCGTCCGGTCGTTCCGCTGTGGCTGAAGTCCATGGCGGAACTGAAGACCGCAACCGGATGGGTGGCCCGCCACTACGCCCACTCGGTCGGCTATCACGCGCTTCGCTCCCCGGTCTACGCCGCACGGCTCACGCTTCAGGCGCCGTCCGGTGCCGCGAAGTTCGTGGGCGCCACCATGCGGTGGGTGGCCGACCGCGAGGGCGAGCCGGTCCGACTCGCAGCGGTCCGGCGCGAGGACGCTGCCGAGTACCTGAAGCTGTCGCGACAGCGTGACGGACGGGTCCGACTCCGGACGCTGGTAGCCGTGCTCGCGATGTTCTTCGGGCTCGGCTCCGCGCTCGCCATTTACGTCCTGGCACCCGACTGGCTTCAGGCGCTGTCGGTCGGTGCGGTTGTCATGGCGCTCGGGGCTGCCGGCCGCAAAGCGGACGACCCGGTCATCCACCGCGCGGTGGAGCTCCCCAAGGCCGTCAAGCTCACCAGTGACATCGTGCTGCGCGCGCTCGGCTCGCTCGGCATCCCCGCCATCAACCAGGCACAGGGCAAGGGCCGCGACGGCTTCGAATTCACCGCCCCCATCACCCGCGACGGTCCCGGATGGCGTGCGGAGGGCAACCTCCCCTACGGCGTTACGGTCACGGATGTCATCGAGCGTCGCGACCGGCTCGCCTCCGGTCTGCGTCGGCCGCTCGGCTGCGTATGGCCCGAGGCCGTACCGAGCGAGCACACCGGGCACCTTGTGCTGTGGGTCGGCGACCAGGACATGTCGACCTCCCGCAAGCCCAAGTGGCCGCTGTTGACCAATGGTTCGGTCAACCTCTTCAAGCCCGTCGCCTACGGCACCGACCAGCGCGGACGCTGGGTCGAAGTCACCCTGATGTACATCGCGGGCATCATCGGCGCTATCCCGCGCATGGGCAAAACCTTCCTGCTCCGCCTGCTCCTGCTCATCGCCGCGCTGGACCCACGGGCGGAACTGCACACCTACGACATGAAGGGCACCGGCGACCTGGACCCCGTCGGCAACGCCGTCTCGCACCGGCACGCCGCGGGCGACGATGACGACGCCATCGAGTACGCGCTCAACGACTTCCGGGCGCTGCGCGAGGAACTGCGCCGGCGTACCAAGGTGATCCGCTCGCTTCCGCGGGACATCTGCCCCGAGTCGAAGGTGACCAGCGAACTCGCCGACAAGCGCTCCCTTGGCCTGCACCCCATCGTGATCGGGGTGGACGAGTGCCAGGTGCTCTTCGAACACCCCAAGCACAAGGACGAGTTCGAGGAGATCGCAACCGACCTGGTCAAGCGCGGTCCAGCCACCGGCATCGTGCTGCTGCTCGCCACCCAGCGCCCCGACGCGAAGGCGCTTCCCACCGGGATCAGCGCGAACGCGTCGGCCCGCTGGTGCCTGAAGGTCATGGGCCAGCTGGAGAACGACATGGTCCTCGGCACGTCCGCCTACAAGCGCGGCGTGCGCGCGACCATGTTCAGCTGGGGTGACAAGGGCATCCACTACTTCATCGGTGAAGGCTCCGATGCCCGCATCGTGGGCTCGGTCTACGTGGACGGCCCCGGCGCCGACAGCATCGCCGCCCGCGCCCGCACGGCGCGCGAGAAGGCCGGACTGCTCTCCGGGCACGCGCTCGGGGAAGAGCCGGAAGCCGTGGCGAGCGCGTACGACCTGCTCGCCGACATCCTCGCCGTGATCCCCGTCAAGGAGACCAAGGTGTGGTCGGAAACCGTCGTCGCGCGGCTCGCCGAACTGCGCCCTGAGGTCTACGACGGATGGGAGCCCGAGACCCTCGCCTCAGCGCTGAAGCCGCGGGGTCTGTCCACGATCCAGGTGGGCCGCCGGGTGGACGGCAAGGTCGTCAACCGGCGCGGTGTCGACCGCTCCCACATCACCGCAGCGATTGCGGAGCGTGACGGAAAGCGGGACGCGGGCTGACCGCTGCGGGCCGCTAGCGCTAGCGGCACCCCCCGCTAGCGTTAGCGGCTCGCTTAGCGCCCCAAAGCAGCCTGATCAGGTCGCTAGCGCATAGCGGCCCACCTGCGGAAACCCTGAAAGCCGCCCCGGAGGGCCCGTCATGACCCCTGCCCTGCTCGCTATCACACTCCTGCTCGGTGTAACGCTGTGTTACGTCGCGGTGTGTGCTGCCTCGCCGTTCGGCAACTGCCGCAAGTGCAACGGCTGGGGCTTCCAGATGAAGACCGACCGCAAAGGCCGCCAGAAGCGCGGCAAGGACTGCCGCCGCTGCAAGGCCACCGGCAAGCGCATACGCGTCGGCCGCTGGCTCTACAACCGCTGGGCCCGCATCTACCGCTCCGGCACCGGCTGAGGAGAAGACAGACGACCGCCCGCCATGAGACGGACCCCGCTCCGAGCAGGAGCTAGGTGGGCGCGGTCGCCGGTCAATGCCCCGAACTTGCCAGCACCCGGGGCCTGCGGAGCGTATCCACCCATCCACCTCGCCCGAAAGCGAGTTTCCCCGTGATCCTCAGCATCTCCGCCGTCCTGCTGTTCGGTGCCGCGTCCGCCCTCGCCGTCAAGACCAAGTCCGCCGGGGGCGGTTCAGCCATCGTGCTCTTCCTCTTCGGGTTCTTCGCCGCCGGGACCGGCGCGTACGAGCCCATCCACAACCTCGTGCAGGCGTCCGCCGACGCCCTGTCCGCCCTCGGGAACTAGGGAGACAGCCCGTGAACGAACCCACCACCCACGTCCGCAACAGGCACTCGCCCGCGGCCGTGGAAGTCCACGTCCCCACCCCCATCACCCCCGCCGCCCGCACGGCGCCGCTCGCGGTCGTGCGGGCCGGCAGCATCGCGGCCGTGGCGAGCGTCGTCCTGCCGGACGGCCGCGTCGTCACCGGCTACGCCATCGAGCCCGCCAAGCCCGAACCGGTCGCCACCAAGCCGGCCGTCTCGCGTACGGCGGTGAACATCGCCCTCGGAGGCGTCGGGTTCGGCGCGGTGTGCGGCGGGCTGTTCCTTCTGACCACGTTCATCGCCGCGCTCGCCGCGTTGATTCACCAGCTCATCATTCTCGCCGCCGTCATCTTCGGCGGCTGGATCGCCATGCAGGTCTTCAACGCGAGCGGCCACCGCGGTGGCAACACCTTCCACATCCGCAAGGCCGTCTTCAAGCGCAACCACTTCAACGGCTGAACACCCCGATGGGAGATCCGTGTTCGAGATCCGTGTCATCTGCGACCCCGCCGAAACCGAACCGATCGTCGCCGCGCTGGACCGCACCTTCACGGTCGGCACCGTGAGCGTCTACCCCACCCGCGACCGCAAGCGGAACCGCCTCTACGCCCGCGCCGAGTCCAAGCCCACCGTCGCCGAGCCAGCCAAGTCCTCGCTCACCGCCGAGCAGGCGTACGCCAACGCCCCCAGCATCAACAGCGAGATCGGCTGGGCGGCACGCACCCTCGCCGCCACCGAGTGCTTCACCGAGCTGGGGCGTGACTTCTACCTGCGCAAGGCAGCCCTGCTGGACCGCATCGCGCTCCTGGACGAGCCCGATATCCCATACGGCGACGCCACCGCGGCCGCCGACGCGGCGGCCGTGTTCCTACTGGACATGGACCAGCCGGGCCCGTTCTACGAACCGCGCACCTACGTCCGCCAGCAGTACGCGCACTCGCTCACCGCCGAGCAGTAGCTGTGGCTGGGGCGGTCGCCTCTCGCCAAAGACCGCGACCGCCCCGGTTCTCCGTCCCTTCGACCGAACAGGAGTGCTGACAGCTGTGACGTCACGCAGCAAGAAGAAGCGTCAGCCGGTGGACATGTTCCCGGGCATGGCCGACCGCATCGATGGCACGCCGCCGAAAGCCGAAGCCGAGCCGGAAGCCCTGACGTTGGACGAGGCGATCGCGAAGACTCACGCCATCGTGGACAAGGTCCTTGCCGCCCATCCGGTGGTCGCCACCATCGGGCTGTTCTCCGGCGGCAATGACTCCGTGGTCGTCAATCACCTCTTCCGCGACCGAGTCAACGCAGTCGCGCACGTCAACACCGGAACCGGCATCCCGGAGACGACTCACCACGTACGGGATGTGGTCGCCGCTTGGGGGTTGCCGCTGCATGAGCTGCACCCGAAGAACAGCTACGCCGATCTCGTCATGGGGCGGGTCTTATCGACCCGGGGTAAGAACATCGGTCGCCAGGTCTGGAAGGGGTTCCCTGGCCCGGCCGGGCACAGTGTGATGTACCGGCGGTTGAAGGATGAGCCGTTGCAGCGGCTGCGTGCGCAGATCGTCGGTACCCAGTGGCGTACCCGCAACGTCGTCTATCTCGGGGGTATGCGGTGGGCGGAGACTGATCGGCGGTTTCGCAACGCTGAAGAGGTCGATCGGGAAGGCTCGCTGATCTGGGTTTCACCCATCGTGCATTGGACCGATGCCCACATGCGCGAGTACCGGGCCCGACACCGCTGCGACCTCCCCCACGAACACGCCCCGCACCGCCTGTGCAGCCCCGGCGCGCTGCCGCTGAACGAAGTGACCGTTCACCTGCACATGTCCGGGGAGTGCCTGTGCGGGGCGTTCGCCAAGCCCGGAGAGCTGGACGAGATCGAGTTCTTCTACCCCCACGCGGCCAAGCCGCTGCGGGAGCTGGAGAACGAAGCCGAAGCCGCAGGCTTCCCCGCCTGTAAATGGGGCCAGCGTCCACCCGGCGAGCGCACCCGCAAGGCGGCCGGACGGCTGTGCTCCAAGTGCGTCGACCCCGGTGGACAGACCGACTTGCTCGCTGAATGGCGCGAGAGCGGACTCATCACCGGCGATCAGTACGACACCTTCACCCGCCACGACGCCGCCTAGCTACGGCTGGGGCGGTCGCCTCTCGCCAAAGACCGCGACCGCCCCGGTTCTCCGTCCCTTCGACAGAACAGGAGACCTCCAGCATGACACCTGACCGCAAGACCCCGCGCCCCCACGGCGCGGACCGCCAAGACCGTAGTCATCTGTGCAACGCGCTGTACCTCGCGGCGGCCGGTGTGCCGGTGCTGCCGCTGCGGGACGGCAAGGTCCCGTTCGGCAATTGCCGTGCGTGCGCCAAGAACGCGTGCGGCGGGCGGCCGAACATGAAGCGCGCGGGTACCTGCCGCTGCCCCGCCCCCTGCCACGCCTGGGCCGCTGCCACCACCGACCGGAACGTCGTCGTCTCCCCGCTGTGGGTGGCGGCATGGGAGCGGGCCGTGTGCGTCGGCTACCACCCCGGAGGAGCGAGGCTGACCGTGGTCGACCTCGACAACGCAGCGGCCGTCGCCTGGGCCCGCGAGACCCTGCCCGCCACCCGAACCGTGGCGACGACGCGCGGTGAGCACTGGATCTACCGGGGCGTTATGGGGTCGCACAACGCGGTTCGGGCGGGCGTCGACATCAAGTCCATGATGTCCTATGCCCGTTGGCTCGGTCCGGGCGCTGGCCGCATGGCCGAGTTGCCGTCGGCCGTCCGCGCCCTCGTGGTGAAGGAAGAGACCACCCCCGCCCGCGGGGAGGTGGTCTCTTCCCTCCCAGAGCGCGCCACCTGGGACCGGACGGTGGCCACCGGATGCCGCCACACCGACGGCTACGTCCGCACCGGCCTGGAACGGGGCCTCACCCTCGTGCGCTCCCGCGTCGAATCCGGAGCCGGATCACAGGCGTTCGGCGTGGCTCGGTTCCTCGCCGCACAGCACTCCGCGTGCCCCGGGCCGTGCGGACTGGACGTGGTCGGGGCAGAGATCGTGGCCGCGGCCGTCTCGGTCGGTGTCCCCGAGCCCTATGCCCGCCGCGCGGTCGCCAACGGCCTCTGCGCGGCCAAGAGGGGCGCCGCATGACCTATAAGCCCTTCAATCCCCTGAAACAGCCTCAGAACGCCACACAGGCCGCACTGCGGTCCACCGTAGGCGGCCGAAGGAACGTCGCCGAAGGCGTCCGCACTGCACTTGGACCTGACCCGCACTCCGGCGACCCCACCGAAGGGAGGGCAGCCTCATGACCACACAGCCTGTGGACAGTACCGACCTGTGGGCCGGACTGCCCACCCTCGACGAGCCGCCCGCACCCGTGTGGGAGGACCCCGTTCCCCTCGCCGGACGCCGCAAGCTCGCCCCCTTCCCCACCGCCTCCCTTCCTGGGTGGCTGCGGGAGTTCGTGGCCGCGGTCGCCGAGGAGACACAGACCCCCGTCGACCTCGCCGGATGCATCGCCCTGTCCGTGCTCGCCACCGCGGCGGGCGGCAGGGCAGTGGTGCAGGTGCGCGGACATTGGCGCGAGCCCACCAACCTCTACGTCGTTGTCTCGCTGCCGCCCGCCAACCGGAAGTCCGCCGTGTTCGGCCTGCTCACCGACCCGCTGTACGAGGCAGAGCAGCAGCTCCGGACACTGACCCAACCGGCCATCGTGGAAGCCGAAATGACCGCACGCCTCGCCAAGGAAGCGGCCGACAAAGCCACCGCCAAAGCGGCATCCGCGAGCGCGGACGAACAGGATCAGCTGGTCGCCACAGCGATCGCGCTGGCGCAGACCGCGGACAGCGTCACCGTGCCGGCCAAACCCCAGTTGCTCGCCGACGACACCACCGCCGAGACCGTCACCTCCCGCATGGCCGAGCAGGGCGGCCGGATCTCCGTCATGTCCGCTGAGGGCGACATCTTCGACATCATCGCCGGACGCTACTCCGGCAAGCCCAACATGGGCGTCTTCCTCAAAGGCCACGCCGGCGACCGCCTCAAGGTCGACCGACAGACCCGAGAGGAATACATAGAACACCCCGCCCTCACCATGGGCTTGTGCGTCCAACCGCAGGTCTTGGACGACATCGGACGCCAGGACGGGTTCAAGGGCCGAGGCCTGCTCGGCAGGTTCCTCTACTCGGTTCCCGAATCGCTGGTCGGCCGCCGCAAGATCGAGCCGGACCCCATCCCCGAGCAGGTGATGGAGACCTACCGGCGCCACGTCCTCGACCTGACGCTGTTCCTCGCCGAGTGGACCGATCCGGCCCTCATCCAGCTCACCCCCGAGGCCGTCGCCGCCCTCAAAGCCTTTCAGGCACGGGTGGAACCGATGCTGGAAGCTCGCGGCGGCATCATGGGCCAGATCGGCGACTGGGGCGGCAAGCTGGTCGGCGCCACCGCCCGCATGGCCGCCCTGCTCCACCTCGCTGAACACCTCACCAAGGGGCACACGGTGCCCGTGGCGGAAGCGACCATGCGCGACGCGATCGCGCTGGCGGAGTACTTCATCAGCCACAGCCTCGCCGCGTTCGACTCGATGGGCGCTGACCGCATCGTCGAGCGCGCCCGCACCGTGCTGGAAGTGCTCCATGCCCACGGGTGGCGTGAGGTCAGCAAGCGGGACCTGATGGTCAAGCTCTCCCGCTCCGAGTTCCGCACCGCCAACGATCTCGATCCGGTGCTGGCCCTGCTGGAAGACCACGGCTACGTGCGCGCCCAAGCTGCCCAGCGCAGCGGAGGACGCGGCCGGCCACCCTCCCCCCGCTACCTCATCCACCCCCGCCTGACCGACTCGACCGCCTGACCCCCGCCACAGAAACCACAGAATCACAGAAATACCCCGGCAAGCGCCTGACCAGCACGGACACCCCTGTCGGGGGCTCGCGGGGTTCTGTCACAGAAACCAACCGAGATGCCACAGAAATAGTCCGCCACCGGCCGCGCCGGTCCGGCCACCTATTTCTGTGGAGCTTCCCGAGATTTCTGTGGTAGACCCCACGACGCAGCATCGTCGCAGGTCAGCCCGCCAATCCAGGGTTTCTGTGGTTTTCGTGGTTTCTGTGGCGGCTCTCGGCTGGTCCCACCCCCTTCCCTTGCTCTCTCGCCCAAGGAGGAGTCGTGGCCAAGCCCCGCGACGAGATGCTCACCATCCCCGAAGTGATCGAAGAGATAGGTGTACCGCGAGCGACCTTCTACCGCTGGCGGCAGTACAAGAAGGGCCCGAAGTCCATCAAGCTCCCGAATGGCGCGGTGCGAATCCGCCGGTCCGAACTGAGTCGGTGGCTCCAGACGCTGGAGGAGAGCGCGTGACAAAGGGCAGTGACAGTGGGGCCGAGCGGGACAACCGCTCGGCCCCGGACGGGTTTTCACTCGATGTCCGCCTGTGGAAAGTGTCCAAGGCGCAGAGCAGGACACGGCCCTACCAACTCCGTTGGAAAGTGGGAGGAAAGGTCAGTAGTGCCACCTTCGCCACGGTGGCACTCGCAGAGAGTCGCAGATCTGAACTGTGGCAGGCAATGCGCCGTGGCGAGGCGTTCCGTATCACGGACGGTCTGCCCGAGTCCGAGGTACGGGCCGAGGTCAGTGCGGAGCAAGCCCGTGAGGAACTGCCCTGGTTCGCGTTCTGTCGCGAGTACATGGCGATGCGTTGGTCGACGGCCGCGGCCAAGACCCGTGAGGGAATCGCCGACGGGCTCGCCGCGGTGACGCTGGCGTTGGTGGAGCAGGAACAGAAAATGCCGTCGCCGGAAGAGTTGCGTCTCGCCTTCCGGTGGGCGGTCATTCCCAAGAACGCCGAACTCGACCCGCCGGCGGAACTTGAGGACGCCTACCGGTGGATATCAAAGAAGTCGCTTCTCGTCTCATCACTGGAAGATCCGAAGATTCTTCGCGATGTTCAGTACCGGATTTCCTTCAAGCTGGACGGTACCCCCGCGGCGGGGGAGACCTCCCGTCGCCGTCGGCGCGCGCTCAACACCGCTGTTGAGTACGCCATCGAGCGCAAGCTTCTGACGGAGAATCCGCTCGCCGCTATCAAGAAGGTGAAGAGTGCTTCATCGGACCGTGTGGACCCCCGCGTTCTTGTGAACAAGACGCAGGCTGCTCAACTCCTCGCCTCGGTCTCGTACGTCGGGACATGGGACCGCAAGAAGGGTCGGCGCTTGGTGGGCTTCTACGCGGTCATGTACTTTGCGGGGCTCCGCCCGAGTGAGGCTGTGGGCCTCAGGAAGGCTGATTGCTTCCTCCCGGAGAAGGGGTGGGGCGTTCTGACGCTTCACGACACACACCCTGTTTCTGGCAAGCAGTGGACAGACAGCGGAGAGCGCCACGACAAGCGAGGCCTGAAGTCGAGGGAGGCCAAGGAAGACCGGCCAGTCCCGATACCCCCGCCGCTCGTGGCCATGCTCCGCGCCCATCTGAAGGAGTTCGGCACGGCCAAGGACGGGCGGCTGTTCACGAACGAGCGGGGCGGTCTCGTGGGGAGCAGTACCTATTGGCGCGTGTGGCGGGACGCGCGGGAGTACGCGCTCTCACCGGACCTTCAGGCGTCCATCCTCGGTGGGCGGCCGTACGACCTGCGGCACACCTGCATCACGACGTGGCTGAACGCCGGCGTGCCCGTGGCCGAGGTCGCCCGTCGAGTCGGCAACTCGCCCGAGGTGATCCACCGTGTCTACGAGGGGTGCATCTACGGCCAGGAGGAAGCCATGAACAAGAAGATCGAGGCAGAGCTGAACTGGGAGTAGTCGCGTAGAAGTGGTGGGCTGTCTGAGCAAAGCGGCCCACCACTATCGGCAACTACTGAGCCGACGATGCCCAGTCATAGTCTTCCGCAACCTTGGGGGTGGCGTACTTCACGGCGTCTAGATAATGCGCTGTGAGGACATTTCGTGGGTCGCGCTTGACTAGCCGAGTTACCAACGCTTTGTCATCCTTAGCGGACAGCAATGCGATCGCGTAGATTCGCTGGAAGGCAGGTCGTGCTTCTGAATCGATTCGGCTGCGTATGATGTCCTTAGCGGCTACTGGGTCGAGACGCGAAAGCCGCTGAGCAGCCACGGATATCTGATGGATGTCGCCACTCTCGTTCAACCAGTCCTGCATCATGTACAGGAAGTCCTGATTTTTGACACCTGGGACGGCGAGTGCAAACTGTGCAGAGGCCCAAGGGATCGTGGACCAAGGTGATGTGCAGAAGTCTCCAAGCCAAGCGCAGTACTTCTCCAGGAGATCGCGATCATCCTTAATCGCGTCTCGGAAGTACCGGCCAAGAGCATCCGCGACGTGCGGAAGTCTATTTGCGGCAGCCAGCCATCCCTCAAAACTGTCAAAATGCTTGTGCGTTCGAAGGGTTCTGAGAACTGCCTTCAATGATGTGCTTGGCAGCAGGTGCGGGTTCGTCAGGGCGGCCGACTCGATGCTTTTGAGCGCGCTCAGGTCGATTTCGTCGACTTCCGCTGCGCGTACGTCTGAACCGAACTGACTGACGACTAGGCGACGTTTTACGGGTACCGGTACTTCCTTCAGGTCCTCCAGCAAGACGTCCTGCTTGATGTCCTTCAGAGGTCCAAGATTGCTCTTTGAGGCATTGGCCTCCAATCCCATCTCGCGGACCCTACCCTGGAATTCCAGAAAGAATCGATACAGTTGTGCCTCGTCGCCGGTGACGTATATATCATCCATCCAGCGCACCGCTCCCGTCAAAACGCCGCGGTCGAGACGCTTAGCTACGGAGTCATCCAGTGCCGTCATGTAACGGTTGGCGAGGATGGCAGATGCCCAGCTCCGCTGGGGGAGTCCGCTCCTGGATTGCATCTGGTTGTGCTGTAGCAGGATGTGTTCAATTAGTTGTGCACCAGCAGTCTTTCCGGCGACGTCGTAAACGATGCCCGACATTCGCTCCACATTGATTGACGCGAAGAAGGAAGTTATGTCGGTCTGGAGGGCAAACGTTTCGCTTTCCTCGGGCACGTCAAAGAACGACATGTAGTTAGACCACTCGTCGCCGTTCTTGACCAAGTCTGATCCGCCTCGAAGTCTCCATCCGTGAACCCAGTCCGGAAGGTTGGCGTGCATTTTTCCGGCAACCTGGTTCACTGCTGCCGCGTAGGCAATTTTGCAGTCCAACGACATGACCACAGCTGGTCGCACTCCCAAGCGGCTTTTGGGGACCACGATGGGTTCGAACCATGGCTCCCTGCGTGTCCGCAGAGAGTTGTCCTTGTGGACAATCTCGTTCCATGGAAAATCGCCAGGGCGATTTGTGATCCAGTTGAGCTCTGGCCATGCCCATGGGTCGCGGTACCAGTCGCCGAACATCTCTGTTGTGCAGATCTCGGCCGCCTTCTTGGCGTCCAGGCCAAAGCTCATATCCCACCCCGAGCAGCATGTAAGAAAAGCAGCGTATGGGCCGGGTTCGGAGCCGGGCAAGGGAGATACCTGCGACGTGGCGCCAGGGCGGGCCTGATGGTCGCTGCACTGTCCGTGCGATGCGGGTACGTGAGCCCGTCCGGCCGGAGCCGCTGCGGGTCTATCGCAGGTCTATCGCGATCAGCACGAACCAACGACAAAGAGCGGGACCCAGTGAGACTGGTTCCCGCTCTTCATGCGTGGCATCTGCGCTGGTCAACCGCATCATCGTGCTGGTTGAGGCGAAGTGCCCCCGGCAGGATTCGAACCTGCGCACACGGCTCCGGAGGCCGTTGCTCTATCCCCTGAGCTACGGGGGCGTGTCGGCTGCGGTGTTCGCGGCGACGGGTAGAACCCTACCAGCTCCGTCGGGGTGTTCATGAACGGTTTTGCGGGGTCAGGGGAGGTGGGGCGCGGGCTTTCGGGGTGGTCCGGTCGGGGGCGCGGAGGGAAGGGTCGCCCGCACGGGGCAGAAGTGGGGAAAACCCGGACGCGGTGGCCGGTCCGGACCTACTCTCGAGTTGTGCCAGGCGCGTCGGGCCGGGTGCTTGTTGTGGACGACAACAAGGTCATCCGGCAGCTGATCAGGGTCAATCTCGAGCTGGAGGGCCTCGAGGTCGTGACCGCGGCCGATGGTGCCGAGTGTCTGGATGTGGTTCATCAGGTGCGCCCCGATGTGGTCACCCTTGATGTCGTCATGCCCCGGTTGGACGGGCTCCGGACCGCCGCCCGGCTGCGGGACGACCCGCGCACCAGCGACCTCCCCCTCGCCATCGTCAGCGCCTGTACGCAGTACGAGGTCGAGGCCGGGCTGGACGTCGGCATTGACGCGTTCCTCGCCAAGCCTTTCGAGCCTGCCGAACTCGTGCGGATCGTACGGCAGTTGATCGAGCGGAAGCAGAGCGGGCAGTCCGGGGGAGTGGACGGGATGGCCGTCGAGAGTGTCCTCGGCGGCGGGGAGGCCGAGCGGGCCGGCCGAAGCGGCGGCTGAGCCTTCCACCTAGCCGGCAACGCCCCCCTTCGGGCACCCGCGCGCCCCAGGTGACCCCGCCTCCCCTGCAGCGCTCACCCTTCGCGCGCCCCTGCATCCGCGCGCCCCCGCGACACCCCTCGCGCCCCCACCCCGTCCACATCCCGGACCTCCGCGTAAACCGACTCGCCTACCCACCCCCCTCCTCCCCTACGCTTGTCCCGTGACCCCCGTCGAACTCTCCCGTACCGTGCTGTGCGCGGTGCGTCGTGCTGTCGACGAGGGGGAGCTGCGTGTCACCGTGCCGGAGCGTGCCGTGGTCACCGCTCCCGGGCCCGGTGGTTGTGGTGACTACGCCACCAACATCGCTCTTCAGCTCGCCCGGCCGGCTGGGCAGCCGCCGCGGCGCGTCGCCGAGATCATCCGGTCGTATCTGCTCGACGTCGACCTCGGCCGTATCGACCACGGCCCCGACCACGGCCTCGACCTCGATACGGATCAGGTCGCCGACGTCGTCGTCACCGGGCCCGGGTTTCTCAACATCAGCCTGCGGAGCACGTCGTCCGTCGCTCTCGTCGAGGAGATCATCCGGCGCGGGCAGAGGTACGGGTACGCCGACGGGCCCACTGGACAGGTCGTCCAACTGCACGCCCCACACGAGGTCCGTGCCGTCGTGGTCATGGATGTCGTCGCCCGGCTGCTGCGCTCCCAGGGGGCGCTCGTGCGGACCAGCGGCGACGCCCGTCCCGAGCCGGCGTGGGTGGACATCCTCGGCGTGCGGGTCAACGCGCACGGCACGCCCGGCACGCCCGGCACACCCGCGCCCCTCGACGTCGACGTCCGCCCCGTCCCCGCGGCCGCCGACCCCGTTCTGCTCGGCCGGGACGCCGCCCGTTGGGCCCTGTTGCACCCCACCGCCCACGACCGGCCCCGCATCAGCGACGACCATCTCGTCCAGCGTGAGAGCAACCCCCTTTTCCGCGTCCGTTACGCCCACGCCCGCACCCGAGCGCTGCGCCGTAACGCCGCCGACCTGGGCTTCACCTCCGTGCCCGGCCCTCTCTCTGAAGTGGCCCTCCACGGAGCGCCCCGCCCAGCAGCACCAAAAGCGCCCCTCCCGGTCGCACCCCCGCTCCTCACCGCTCTGAGCGACCACCCTCGCGTCCTGGCCCACGCCGCAGCACACCGCGCCCCGGACCGCCTCGCCCGGCACCTCGTCACCGTCGCCGATGCCGTGCTTCCTTTCCTCGCCGTCGTCCTGCCGCGTGGCGCGGAGAAACCCTCGGCCGCCCACCGTGCCCGGCTCGCACTTGCCGAAGCCGCCGGGACGGTGCTGGCCGGCGGCCTGTCCCTGCTCGGTATCGACGCACCCGATCACCTCTGAGAAAGCGCTGAACACGTCATGAGCCGTTCCGCACACCCCGCCGGGCCCCGTCACGCCGATGTCCTCCCGGAGGGCCACTACTCGGCCCCGCCGGCCGACCTCAACACCCTCGACCCGAAGGTGTGGGCGCAGACCGTCACCCGCGACCAGGACGGCGTCGTCACCGTCGGCGGCATCGACGTGAAGGCCCTCGCCGAGGAGCACGGCACCCCTGCCTACGTCATCGACGAGACCGACTTCCGGGCCCGCGCCCGCGCCTGGCGCAGCGCCTTCGGCACCGACGCCGACGTCTTCTACGCCGGCAAGGCGTTCCTCTCCCGCGCCGTCGTCCGCTGGCTGCACGAGGAAGGGCTCAACCTCGACGTCTGCTCGGGCGGCGAGCTCGCGACCGCCCTCTCCGCCGGAATGCCCGCCGACCGCATCGCCTACCACGGCAACAACAAGTCGACGCAAGAGATCCACCGGGCCATCGAGGCAGGCGTCGGACGTGTCGTCCTCGACTCCTTCCAGGAGATCGTCCGCGTCGCCCACATCGCGCAGTCCCTGGGCAGGCGGCAGCGGGTGCAGATCCGGGTCACCGTCGGCGTCGAGGCCCACACCCACGAGTTCATCGCCACGGCCCACGAGGACCAGAAGTTCGGCATTCCGCTGGCCGGTGGCCAGGCCGCCGAGGCCGTGCGCCGTGCGCTCAGGCTCGACGGGCTCGAACTCATCGGGATCCACAGCCACATCGGTTCCCAGATCTTCGACATGTCCGGGTTCGAGGTCGCCGCCCACCGTGTCGTCGCGCTGCTGAAGGACGTGCGCGACGAGCACGGGGTCGAGCTGCCCGAGATCGACCTCGGTGGCGGCCTCGGCATCGCCTACACCAGCGACGACGACCCCCGCGAGCCCCACGAGATCGCCAAGGCGCTGACCGAGATCGTCACCCGTGAGTGTGAGGGCGCCAAGCTGCGCACGCCCCGCATCTCCGTCGAGCCGGGACGCGCCATCGTCGGCCCGACGGGCTTCACGCTCTACGAAGTCGGCACCGTCAAGCCGCTCGACGGGCTGCGTACGTACGTCTCCGTCGACGGCGGCATGTCCGACAACATCCGTACCGCGCTGTACGACGCCGAGTACAGCGTCGCTCTCGTCTCCCGCACCTCCGACGCCGAGCCGATGCTCGCCCGTGTCGTCGGCAAGCACTGTGAGAGCGGTGACATCGTGGTGAAGGACGCGTTCCTGCCGGCCGACCTGGCACCGGGTGACCTGGTCGCCGTACCGGCCACGGGTGCCTACTGCCGCTCCATGGCCAGCAACTACAACCACGTGCCGCGCCCGCCGGTTGTCGCGGTCCACGACGGCGAGTCCCGGGTGATCGTCCGCCGCGAGACGGAGGAGGACCTGCTGCGCCTCGATGTGGGCTGAGCACCCCGGAAAACAGGGGGGGTGGAAGATCTCCTGTCTTCCGGCCCCGTACAAATGAAATCGATGTCTCACGATCCGGACATGGGATAGAAACTCCCGTCCGGTGAGTGAGACTGGATCCACCGTGACGGTATGAGGAAACGAGGTCGGATGATGCGTACGCGTCCGCTGAAGGTGGCGCTGCTGGGCTGTGGAGTGGTCGGCTCAGAGGTGGCGCGCATCATGACGACGCACGCCGACGACCTCGCCGCGCGGATCGGTGCGCCCGTGGAGCTCGCCGGTGTGGCCGTACGACGGCCCTCCAGGGTTCGCGAGGGCATCGACCCCGCCCTCGTCACCACCGACGCCACCGCCCTCGTCAAGCGCGGTGACATCGACGTGGTCGTCGAGGTCATCGGTGGCATCGAGCCCGCTCGCACGCTCATCACCACCGCCTTCGAGCACGGCGCCTCCGTCGTCTCCGCGAACAAGGCCCTCCTCGCCCAGGACGGCGCCGCCCTGCACGCGGCCGCGGAGGAGAACAACAAGGACCTCTACTACGAGGCCGCCGTCGCCGGCGCCATCCCGCTGATCCGGCCGCTGCGCGAGTCCCTCGCCGGGGACAAGGTCAACCGGGTGCTCGGGATCGTCAACGGGACCACGAACTTCATCCTCGACAAGATGGACAGCACCGGCGCGGGTTACCAGGAGGCCCTCGACGAGGCCACCGCCCTCGGGTACGCCGAGGCCGACCCGACCGCCGACGTCGAGGGCTTCGACGCCGCCGCCAAGGCCGCCATCCTCGCCGGGATCGCCTTCCACACGCGCGTGCGTCTCGACGACGTCTACCGCGAGGGCATGACCGAGGTCACCGCCGCCGACTTCGCCTCGGCGCGGGAGATGGGCTGCACCATCAAACTGCTCGCCATCTGCGAGCGGGCGGAGGACGGCGGGTCCGTCACCGCGCGTGTGCATCCCGCGATGATCCCGCTGACCCACCCGCTCGCCTCCGTGCGCGGCGCGTACAACGCCGTGTTCGTCGAGTCCGACGCCTCCGGGCAGCTGATGTTCTACGGCCCCGGCGCCGGCGGCGCCCCCACCGCCTCCGCCGTGCTCGGCGACCTCGTGGCCGTCTGCCGCAACCGGCTCAACGGCGCCACCGGCCCCGGCGAGTCCTTGTACGCCGCGCTGCCCGTGTCGGGCATGGGCGCGGTCGTCACGCGCTACCACATCAGCCTGGACGTGGCGGACAAACCGGGTGTTCTCGCCCAGGTTGCCACCGTGTTCGCCGAGCACGGCGTGTCGATCGATACGGTTCGCCAGCAGGGGAAGGACGGCGAGGCCTCTCTCGTCGTCGTCACGCACCGAGCGTCCGACGCCGCCCTGGGCGGCACCGTCGAGGCGTTGCGCAAGCTCGACACCGTGCGTGGTGTCGCCAGCATCATGCGGGTTGAAGGAGAGTAACCAGCAATGACCCACCAGTGGCGCGGAATCATCGAGGAGTACCGGGACCGGCTGCCGGTGTCCGGCACCACTCCGGTCGTGACGCTCCGCGAGGGCGGCACGCCCCTCGTGCCCGCGCAGGTGCTCTCGGAGCGCACCGGCTGCGAGGTCCACCTCAAGGTGGAGGGCGCCAACCCCACCGGGTCCTTCAAGGACCGCGGCATGACCATGGCCATCACGCGGGCCAAGGAGGAGGGCGCGAAGGCGGTCATCTGCGCCTCCACCGGCAACACGTCCGCGAGCGCCGCCGCGTACGCCGTGCGCGCCGGGATGGTCTGCGCCGTCCTCGTCCCGCGGGGCAAGATCGCGCTCGGCAAGATGGGGCAGGCGCTCGTGCACGGCGCCAAGATCCTCCAGGTCGACGGCAACTTCGACGACTGCCTCACCCTCGCTCGCGCCCTGAGCGACAACTACCCCGTATCGCTGGTCAATTCGGTCAACCCGGTGCGTATCGAGGGCCAGAAGACGGCCGCGTTCGAGATCGTGGACATGCTCGGGGACGCACCCGACATCCACGTCCTGCCGGTAGGCAACGCGGGCAACATCACGGCGTACTGGAAGGGCTACAAGGAGTACGCCGCCGACGGCATCGCCACCAGGACCCCCCGCATGTGGGGTTTCCAGGCGTCCGGCAGTGCCCCGATCGTGCGTGGCGAGATCGTCAAGGACCCGTCGACCATCGCCACCGCCATCCGGATCGGCAACCCCGCGTCCTGGCAGTACGCCCTGGCGGCGCGGGACGAGTCCGGCGGCTTCATCGACGAGGTGACGGACCGTGAAATCCTGCGCGCCTACCGGCTGTTGGCCGCTCAGGAGGGTGTGTTCGTCGAGCCCGCCTCCGCCGCTTCGGTGGCCGGTCTGCTGAAGGCCGCCGAGCAGGGCAAGGTCGACCCGGGGCAGCAGATCGTGTGCACCGTCACCGGAAACGGCCTCAAGGACCCCGACTGGGCCGTCGCGGGTGCCCCGCAGCCGGTCACCGTCCCGGTCGACGCGGCCACGGCGGCCGAGCGCCTCGGCCTCGTCTGAGGGTGAGCGACGACCTCTGGGAACGGGTAATCCCCAGAGAAGGGGCACAGGGGGCTTACGACACGCATCGTGCGCCTCCTGTGCGCCCTATGTCGCCACGGAACCTTCCTTCGATAGGCTGTACCGAACCCGCCCGCCGCATATGCCTCCGCATATGGCCGGGTGCCGCGCCGCCTCCGCGGCCCGGAAGCGGTCCCCGGGGTCCTCACACCCCAGGGAACCTCACGTACGTATCGCATGTCTTCGACAGTCCCGCAGCTCAAGGAGAGTCATCGAGAGATGGCCGGTCCAGCCTTCCGCGCCGCCGCCGTCCGAGTGCGCGTCCCCGCCACCAGCGCCAACCTCGGCCCGGGCTTCGACGCCCTCGGCCTGTCGCTCGGGCTCTACGACGACGTGGTCGTCCGGGTGGCCGACTCCGGACTGCACATCGACATCGCGGGTGAGGGCAGCGAGACGCTCCCGCGTGACGAGAACCACCTTCTTGTACGGTCCCTGCGCACCGCCTTCGACCTGCTCGGCGGACAGCCGCGCGGCCTGGAGATCGTCTGCGCGAACCGCATTCCGCACGGCCGGGGCCTCGGCTCGTCCTCGGCTGCCATCTGCGCCGGCATCGTCGCCGCGCGCGCCGTGACCATAGGCGGCGAGGCCAGGCTGGACGACACCGCCCTGCTGGAGCTCGCGACCGAGATCGAGGGTCACCCCGACAACGTGGCGGCCTGTCTGCTCGGCGGTTTCACGCTCTCCTGGATGGAGGCCGGTGCCGCCCGGGCGATCAGGATGGAGCCCGCCGATTCCATCGTTCCGGTGGTTTTCGTGCCCGGTAAGCCGGTCCTGACGGAGGCCGCGCGCGGACTGCTCCCGCGCACCGTGCCGCACGTCGACGCCGCCACCAACGCAGGCCGTGCCGCCCTGCTCGTCGAGGCCCTGACCAGGCGCCCCGAGCTGTTGCTGCCGGCCACCGAGGACCGTCTCCACCAGGAGTACCGGGCTCCGGCCATGCCGGAGAGCGCGGCGCTGGTGGAGCGACTGCGGGCCGACGGGGTCCCGGCAGTCATCTCCGGCGCGGGGCCCACGGTGCTCGCGCTGGTCGACGGCGAGAGCGCCGACAAGGTCGCTCATCTGGCGGGTGGGGGCTGGGCCGCGAACCGGCTGAAGTTCGATGCCCACGGGGCGAGCGTGCTGCCGCTCGCGCCCGCCAGTGACATCTGAAATCCGGCGCTTGCCGGTTTTCGAGAGGGGGAATGTTTGTTGGATCCGGTAGTGTTAATCTCAAGTCTGCACCCGACCCCACCATGGCGAGGTGCTTCACGTCCCCGTCCGGGACAGACACTCTTCCGGGAGCCTCCCAAGCCGCACTGTGTTTCGTACGACGTACGCGGGCAGTACCTCGTACGCGGGCACTGAGCGACTTGCCGGGCACGCTCCGGAACCGGTGCGACCAAGTCACGTGACACGGACACTCAGTGCCACGGCTTTCGGAAGCGCCGTCACCACATTCCTCCGCCGCTTAGGCGGACCACCGCCCCGGCACGGTCCACACAGCAAGGACCGAAGCCGGACAGCACAACCGGTCGCCGAGCCAGACAGGCCGACGTCCGCTCCAGGGAAGGACCCTTCGTGAGCGACACCACCGATCTGATGGGCGCACGTGTCGAGGAGACCGCTGCCGCGCCCGCCACGGACGCCTCCGCGCCTGCCACCGGTGCCGGCTCCCGGCGGCGCCGCGGTACCGGCCTCGACGGCATGGTGCTGGCCGAGCTGCAGCAGGTCGCCTCGGGCCTCGGCATCAGGGGCACTGCGCGCATGCGCAAGAGCCAGTTGATCGAGGTCATCAAGGAAGCGCAGGCCGGGGGCGGGGGTGCCGCTCCCAAGACGGCGAGTCCCGCCGGGGACGCCGCCGCCGAGACCAAGCCCAAGCGCCGTGCCACCTCCAAGGCCCGTACGGGCGACGAGGCCGCTCCCGCCGCCGCGAAGAAGGCGGCCGCGAAGTCCGAGGCCCCCGCCGAGAAGGCCGTGGCCCCGCAGCAGATCGAGATCCCCGGCCAGCCGGCCGGCGGCCCCTCCCATGCGGGCACGGCCGAACGCGCGGGAGAAGCCGAGCGTGGGGGAGACGACGCTCCCACCGAGCGCCGCCGTCGCCGCGCCACCGCCGAGGCGGGCAGCCCCGAGACGGTCACCGCCGAGGCGAAGAGCGAGCCGAAGGCCGAGACACCCGCCCCGCAGGCGCAGGGCGACGCCGACGGCGGCGAGGGCCGTCGTCGCGACCGCCGTGAGCGCGGCCGCGACCGTGACCGCGGCGACCGCCGCAAGGGCGACGAGCAGCAGGGCGGCCAGAGCGGTCAGGGCGGTCAGGGCGGCGGCCAGCCGCAGCGCCAGGACCGCCAGGACCGGACCGACCGCCAGGACCGTCAGCAGCAGGGCGGCGGTGGTCGTCAGGACCGCCAGGACCGCCAGCGCGACAACGGCCCGCAGGACGACGACGACTTCGACGGCGGACGCCGTGGCCGTCGCGGCCGCTACCGCGACCGCCGTGGCCGTCGCGGCCGTGACGAGATGAGCGGCCCCGAGCCGCAGCTGGCCGACGACGACGTCCTGATCCCCGTCGCGGGCATTCTCGACATCCTCGACAACTACGCCTTCATCCGTACGTCGGGCTACCTGCCGGGCCCCAACGACGTGTACGTCTCGCTCGCCCAGGTCCGCAAGAACGGCCTGCGCAAGGGTGACCACGTCACCGGTGCCGTGCGCCAGCCGAAGGAGGGCGAGCGCCGCGAGAAGTTCAACGCGCTGGTCCGCCTGGACTCCCAGAACGGCATGGCGCCCGAATCCGGGCGCGGGCGGCCGGAGTTCAACAAGCTGACGCCGCTGTACCCGCAGGACCGCCTCCGTCTGGAGACGGACCCCGGCATCCTCACCACCCGCATCATCGACCTCGTCGCGCCGATCGGTAAGGGCCAGCGCGGTCTGATCGTGGCCCCGCCGAAGACCGGCAAGACCATGATCATGCAGGCGATCGCCAACGCGATCACGCACAACAACCCCGAGTGCCACCTGATGGTCGTCCTGGTCGACGAGCGTCCGGAAGAGGTCACCGACATGCAGCGGTCGGTCAAGGGCGAGGTCATCTCCTCGACCTTCGACCGTCCGGCCGAGGACCACACCACGGTCGCCGAGCTGGCGATCGAGCGCGCCAAGCGCCTGGTGGAGCTGGGCCACGACGTCGTCGTGCTGCTCGACTCGATCACGCGTCTGGGCCGTGCGTACAACCTCGCCGCCCCGGCCTCCGGCCGCATCCTGTCCGGTGGTGTCGACTCGACCGCCCTGTACCCGCCGAAGCGCTTCTTCGGTGCGGCCCGCAACATCGAGGACGGCGGCTCGCTGACCATCCTCGCCACCGCCCTGGTGGACACCGGGTCCCGCATGGACGAGGTCATCTTCGAGGAGTTCAAGGGCACCGGCAACGCCGAGCTCAAGCTCGACCGCAAGCTCGCCGACAAGCGTGTCTTCCCGGCGGTGGACGTCGACGCGTCCGGCACCCGTAAGGAAGAGCTCCTGCTCGGCAGTGACGAGCTGGCCATCGTGTGGAAGCTGCGCCGGGTGCTGCACGCGCTCGACCAGCAGCAGGCGATCGAGCTGCTTCTCGACAAGATGAGGCAGACGAAGTCGAACGCCGAGTTCCTGCTGCAGATCCAGAAGACGACCCCGACGCCGGGCAACGGCGACTGACGTCACCTTCCACAAAGGGCCACCCCCGTGCCTGGGGTGGCCCTTTGTGCTGCGTACGCCCGGGATACGATCACGCTCTTCGGTCGGCTTCCCGGCCGCGAACTCATGATCCCGAGGGGGGACCTACGTGGGTACACCCATGTCCGGGGGCGGCGGTCGGCACAGACGTCGCATACGGATAGCCCTGCCCGTCGTCGCGGCCGGCGCGGCCGCCGCCGTGGCCGCCGCGCTGTTGACGTCGTCCGCCGGCGCCGCCACCGTCGTCGCGCCGAAGCCGCCGGTCAGGGCCGCGGCCGCGCAGCCCTCGCTCGCCGAGCTGGAGCAGCGGATCGCCGACGCCATGGCGGGTGACGACACCCCGGGCGGTACGACGGCCAAGACCTCGCTGAGCGCCGACACCAGCACCAGCACCAGCACGACCACCGTCGACCCGAAGATCATCGGCGGTACGACGACCACCATCACCACCGCCCCGTGGATGGCGCAGCTCTGGTACACCGACGACCAGGGCACCGCCGACGAGGGCGACGACACCGGCTTCTTCTGCGGCGGGGCCGTCATCGCGCCGACGAAGATCCTCACCGCCGCGCACTGCGTGAAGGGCTACGACTGGCACGCGGGCGGCGCCGTCGTGACCGGGACGTCCCAACTGCCCACTTCGGGCGACGTGCACGGCGGCACCGTCAGCGGGGTCCTGCGGCAGTGGAACCACCCGGACTACAGCGCGCGGATCCTCAGCCACGACATCGCGGTGCTCACCCTGGCCAGTCCGGTCAAGGCGACGCCGATCCGCATGACGACGTCCGGTGACACCGCCTCGTACGCCACCGGCACCAGTGCCAAGGTCTACGGGTGGGGCCGTACCAGCTCCACCACCAAGGCCGTCTCCGAGACGCTGAAGACGGCGACGCTGCCGATCAAGTCCGACGCCACCTGCGCCGGCTACTACGGCGCCGACTTCGTCAAGGGCGCCATGGTCTGCGCGGGCCCTCCCGCCACCGGCAGCGACACCGGCACCACCTCCGCCTGCAACGGCGACTCCGGCGGCCCGCTGGTCGTGAACAACCGGATCGTGGGCGTCGTCTCGTGGGGCGTGCCGAACTGCGTGACCAAGGGCGCGTACAGCGTCTTCACCAAGGTCAGCACGTACGTCGGCGCCGCCTATCCGCGCGTCGACGACACCAACCTGAGCTTCGACCACAAGGCCGACCTGTGGGTGCGCAACGCCTCCACCAAGACCGGCTACGAGAAGGACTCCACGGGCAGCGCGTTCGGCGCCCGCCAGTCCTGGGGCAACTGGAGCGGCGTCAACGTCGTCCTGCAGACCGACCTCAACCGGGACGGCTACCAGGACTTCGTGTACCGCGAGAGCACGACCGGTGACGTCTACTGGTGGCGCTACGTCCCGGCCACCGAGAGCTGGGCCGACCCCCAGCAGATCTTCGACAACTGGAAGACCCGCACCCGCGTCCTCACCCCGGGCGACGTCACCGGCGACTACCTGCCCGACATGCTCTCGGTCGACTCCGCGGGCGTCCTGTGGATCTACCCCGGCAAGGGCAACGGCACCTTCGCGGCCCGCGTGAGGTTCGGCTCCGGCTGGAACCAGTACGACTCCCTGCGCGGCCACGGCGACTTCACCGGCGACGGCAAGACCGACCTGATCGCCCGCGGCAAGAGCAACGGCTACGTCTACCTGTACAAGGGCACCGGCAAGTCCGGCAGCGCGGCCTTCTCCGCGCGGGTCAAGGTGCGCACCTGGAGCAGCACGACGTACAACGCCTTCGACGCGGTCGGCGACGTCAGCGGCGACGGCAAGGCCGACTTCCTGGCCCGTACGCCGGGCGGCACGCTCTACCTCTACAAGGGCACCGGCAAGGCCACCAGCGAGATCTTTGCCACAAGGGTCTCGGTGGGGACCGATTTCAAGCAGTACGACATCTTCGGCTGAACCGCTGGTGAAGGGGTTCGCCCCGAATAGCCCGTTACGCGCTGTGGCCACCCGATACACAGGGTGGTCACAGTCCGTTGTGCAACCCTTTCCCGGGTTTCGCCGTCTGACCAGGCGGAGCAACAGTGGCGCGGCACACGTCCTCTCGTGACCACGCCTGACCCTGAAAACAGGGGGTAACCGACCGGACGAGATTCGAGGAGCACATGTCCGCCGAGAGCACGCCGGAGTCCGGCATACCGGGTGAGCCCGGTACCAAAGGCCGCCACCGCGCCAAGGGCAGCCGCCGCAAGCCCCCGGGCAGGCGCCGCAAGGGCCTGCTCGTCATGGCCTGGACGGCCGCGGGCATCGTCGTCCTGGGCGGCAGCGGAGCCGGCTACCTCTACTTCAAGCTCAACGGCAACATCAAGAGCGTCGACATCGACTCGGCCCTCGGCACCGACCGGCCGACCAAGGCCGACAACGGCTCCGAGAACATCCTCGTCCTCGGCTCGGACACCCGCTCCGGCAGCAACAAGAAGCTCGGCGGCGGCACCGACGACGGCAGCGCCCGCTCCGACACCGCGATGATCGTGCACGTCTACGAGGGCCACAAGAAGGCCAGCGTGGTCTCCATACCGCGCGACACCATCATCGACCGGCCCGAGTGCACCGACACCAAGGGCGACACGCACGACGCCGCCTCCGAGGTGATGTTCAACTCCGCGTACTCGACCGGGGGCGCCGCCTGCGCGGTGAAGACCGTCGAGTCCATCAGCGGCATCCGCATGGACCACTACCTCGAGGTCGACTTCAGCGGCTTCGAGAAGATCATCGACGAACTCGGCGGAGTCACGGTCACCACGACCAAGAACATCAAGGACGACGACAGCCACCTCGATCTGGACGCCGGCACCCACAAGCTCACCGGCGAGCAGGCCCTCGGCCTGGTCCGCACCCGGCACGGCGTCGGCGACGGCTCCGACCTCGGCCGCATCCAGCTCCAGCAGGCCTTCATCAAGGCGCTGATCAACCAGGTCAAGAACATCGACCTGTTCGGCGACGGCACCAAGCTGTACGACCTCGCCAACGCCGCCACCAAGGCCGTGACGACCGACTCCGACCTGGGCTCGATCAACTCGCTGATGTCCTTCGCCAAGGGCCTGAAGGGCATCAGCGCCTCCAACATGCACATGGTCACGATGCCGGTCCAGTACGACCCGGCGAACCCGAACCGTGTGATCGTCAAGGAGGCCAAGGCCAAGCAGGTGTGGACCGCCCTGGAGAACGACAAGGCGATCCCGAAGTCGGCCACCGAGGGCACCGCCACCGGCGACGCCGACGGCGTCGTGACCTCCTCATAGCCAGGCGTACCGCCCCTGGCGGGCCCCTGGGAATAGATCGCACCGTCCCCCGGTTTTGGGGGATGCGGCCAGTCCTGGCAGACTGGTACGTCGGCTCCGGTTCACGCCTCCGCATCCCGCGGCTGCGACCCGGCGCCCTCCCGAAACTAGGAGACACCTTGAAGCGCGACATCCACCCCGAGTACGTCGAGACGCAGGTCAGCTGCACCTGTGGCGCGTCGTTCACCACTCGCAGCACCATCGACTCCGGCACCATCCGTGCCGAGGTCTGCTCCGAGTGCCACCCGTTCTACACGGGCAAGCAGAAGATCCTCGACACCGGTGGCCGTGTGGCCCGCTTCGAGGCCCGCTTCGGCAAGGCTGCCGGCTCCAAGAAGTAGCGAGCCCCATTTCGCCGGTCCACGGTCGCGCCCCCTCATCCGGGCGCACCGGGACCGGCGTTTTTGGTCGCCCGCCTTCCCTTTCACCCGCAGTAACAGGAGCCCAGAGATGTTCGAGGCCGTCGAGGAACTCGTCGGTGAGCACGCCGACCTGGAGAAGAAGCTGGCCGACCCGTCGGTCCACTCGGACCAGGCGAACGCGCGCAAGCTGAACAAGCGGTACGCCGAGCTCACCCCGATCATCGCCACGTACCGCTCCTGGAAGCGGACCGGCGACGACATCGAGACCGCGCGCGAGTTCGCCGCCGACGACCCGGACTTCATCGCCGAGGTCAAGGAACTGGAGAAGCAGCGCGAGGAGTTGACCGAGAAGCTGCGCCTTCTCCTCGTCCCGCGCGACCCCAGCGACGACAAGGACGTCATCCTCGAGATCAAGGCGGGCGCGGGCGGCGACGAGTCCGCCCTGTTCGCCGGCGACCTGCTGCGCATGTACCTGCGGTACGCCGAGCGGGTCGGCTGGAAGACCGAGATCATCGACGCCACCGAGTCCGAACTGGGCGGCTACAAGGACGTCCACGTCGCCGTGAAGACCAAGGGCGGCCAGGGCGCCACCGAGCCGGGGCAGGGCGTGTGGGCCCGGATGAAGTACGAGGGCGGGGTGCACCGCGTGCAGCGGGTGCCGGCGACCGAGTCCCAGGGCCGTATCCACACCTCCGCGGCCGGTGTCCTCGTCACGCCCGAGGCCGAGGAGGTCGACGTCGAGATCAACGCGAACGACCTCCGCATCGACGTGTACCGCTCCTCCGGTCCCGGCGGCCAGTCCGTCAACACCACCGACTCCGCCGTGCGCATCACGCACATTCCCACCGGAGTCGTCGCCTCCTGCCAGAACGAGAAGAGCCAGCTGCAGAACAAGGAGCAGGCGATGCGTATCCTGCGCTCCAGGCTGCTTGCCGCGGCGCAGGAGGAAGCGGAGCGGGAGGCCGCCGACGCCCGCCGCAGCCAGGTCCGCACCGTCGACCGCTCCGAGAAGATCCGTACGTACAACTTCCCGGAGAACCGCATCTCGGACCACCGTGTCGGCTTCAAGTCGTACAACCTGGACCAGGTCCTGGACGGCGACCTCGACGCGGTGATCCAGGCCTGCGTCGACGCGGACTCGGCAGCGAAGCTGGCGGCCGCGTAAGCGGGTAAGGACGTACCCACGCACGAGGACGACACGGAGGACTTGCGTGAACCTGCTGCTCGCAGAGGTGGCCCAGGCCACCCAGCGGCTGGCCGACGCCGGCGTGCCCTCGCCGCGCAACGACGCGGAGGAGCTCGCCGCGTTCGTGCACGGCGTGAAGCGGGGCGAGCTGCACTCCGTGAAGGACTCCGACTTCGACGCCCGCTACTGGGAGGTCATCGCCCGGCGTGAGCAGCGTGAACCGCTGCAGCACATCACCGGGCGGGCCTTCTTCCGGTATCTGGAACTCCAGGTCGGGCCAGGGGTGTTCGTCCCGCGTCCCGAGACCGAGTCGGTGGTCGGCTGGGCCATAGACGCCGTGCGCGCGATGGACGTGGTCGAGCCGCTGATCGTCGACCTGTGCACCGGGTCCGGCGCGATCGCCCTCGCCCTCGCCCAGGAGGTCCCGCGCTCGCGTGTGCACGCCGTGGAGCTGTCCGAGGACGCCCTGAGGTGGACGCGGAAGAACATGGAGGGGTCCAGGGTCGACCTGCGTCAGGGCAACGCCCTGGACGCCTTCCCGGACCTCGACGGCCAGGTCGACCTGGTCATCTCCAACCCGCCGTACATCCCCCTCACCGAATGGGAGTACGTCGCTCCCGAGGCGCGGGACTACGACCCCGAACTCGCCCTGTTCTCGGGGGAGGACGGCCTCGACCTGATCCGCGGCATCGAACGCACCGCACACCGGCTCCTGCGCCCGGGTGGTGTCGTCGTCATCGAGCACGCCGACACCCAGGGCGGCCAGGTGCCGTGGATCTTCACCGAGGAGCGGGGCTGGGCCGACGCGGCCGACCACCCCGACCTCAACAACCGCCCGCGCTTCGCGACCGCCCGCAAGGCGACGCCGTGAGCGCCCCGCACATCTTCGACCCGCAGCAGTACGTGTACTTCGTGTACGAGGAGGCCCGCTAGACATGGCACGGCGATACGACACCAATGACGCGACCGACCGCACGACCGGTCTGCGCGAGGCCGCGTCCGCCGTCCGCCGTGGCGAGCTCGTGGTGCTGCCGACCGACACGGTGTACGGCATCGGCGCCGACGCGTTCTCCTCGGAAGCGGTGCACGACCTGCTGGAGGCCAAGGGCCGGGGCCGCAACATGCCCACCCCTGTGCTCATCGGCTCCCCGAACACCCTGCACGGCCTGGTCACGGACTTCTCCGAGCTGGCCTGGGAGCTGGTCGACGCCTTCTGGCCGGGCGCGCTCACCCTGGTCGCCAAGCACCAGCCGTCCCTCCAGTGGGACCTGGGGGACACCCGTGGCACGGTTGCCGTGCGCATGCCGCTGCACCCGGTCGCCATCGAGCTGCTGACCGAGGTCGGCCCGATGGCCGTCTCCTCCGCGAACCTGACGGGCCACCCGGCGCCGGAGGACTGCGACGCGGCGCAGGAGATGCTCGGCGACTCGGTCTCCGTGTACCTCGACGGGGGCCCGACCCCGGGCAACGTCCCGTCCTCGATCGTCGACGTCACGCGTGAGGTGCCGCTGCTGCTGCGCGCGGGCGCGATCTCGGCGGACGAGCTGCGCAAGGTCGTACCCGACCTCGAGGTGGCGAATTGACGGCCCCTGACGCGGGGCGTGGCATAGGCAACGGGGAAGGGGCGGGAAGCCTGTTCGAACAGGGCCTCCCGCTCGACAGCTTCCGCATCCTCCACGTCAGCACCGGCAACGTGTGCCGCTCGCCGATCACCGAGCGGCTGACCCGCCATGCCCTGGCGGACCGGCTCGGCGACCCCCGATGGGGCGGGCTGATCGTGGAGAGCGCCGGCACCTGGGGCCACGAGGGCGCGCCCATGGAGGCCAACGCGGAGACCGTGCTGGCCGACTTCGGCGCGGACGCCTCCGGCTTCACCGGCCGCGAACTGCTCGACGACCACGTCATCAGGGCCGACCTGGTCCTGACGGCGACCCGTGACCACCGCGCCCAGGTCATCTCCATGGGCCACTCGGCGGGGCTGCGCACCTTCACCCTGAAGGAGTTCACCCGCCTGGTGAAGGCGATCGACCCCGCGACCCTGCCTCCCCTGGAGGACGGCATGGTGGCCCGCGCCCGCGCCCTGGTCCGCGCGGCAGCGGCTCTACGCGGGTGGCTGCTGGCCCCGACGGCCGAGGCGGACGAGGTGTACGACCCGTACGGCGCCCCGCTGACGTTCTTCCGGTCGATCGGGGACGAGATAAACCAGGCGCTGGATCCGGTCGTCACGGCGTTGACCGGGGTTCCCGCGCGCACGTGACGCCGGTTCGCCCCCGCCGCCCCTTCCCGTCCCGACCCCGGGGGCCGCGCCCCCGGACCCCCCTGTCGCGCTTCGCGCTCGTCCCTGAACTCCCCCAGAGGGACCCCCAGACGGGCTGAATGGGCGTGCACCTGCACGGACGCAACGACCGCGCGCCCCTTGCCTCCCGGGCCTACATTGGACGTACGTCACCGTCGACGCCCGGAGCCCACCATGTCGGTCACCCATGCCCCTGAGACCACCGGCGTCCTGCTGCGGCAGGACCCCGAGCTGGCCGAGATCCTGCTCGGGGAGGCCGACCGGCAGTCGACGACGCTGCAGTTGATCGCCGCCGAGAACTTCTCCTCGCCGGCCGTGCTGGCCGCCCTCGGCTCGGCCCTCGCCAACAAGTACGCGGAGGGGTATCCCGGTGCCCGGTACCACGGCGGCTGCGAGATCGTCGACGTCGCCGAGCGGATCGCCGTGGAGCGTGCCAAGGCGCTGTTCGGGGCCGAACACGCCAACGTGCAGGCCCACTCGGGCTCGTCGGCCGTGCTGGCCGCGTACGCCGCCCTGCTGCGCCCCGGCGACACCGTGCTCGCCCTCGGGCTGCCCTACGGCGGCCACCTCACGCACGGCTCGCCCGCCAACTTCTCCGGCCGCTGGTTCGACTTCGTGGGGTACGGGGTGGACGCGGAGACCGGGCTGATCGACCACGACCAGGTGCGCACGCTGGCCCGTACCCACCGGCCCAAGGCGATCGTGTGCGGCTCCATCGCCTACCCCCGGCACATCGACTACGCCTTCTTCCGGGAGGTCGCCGACGAGGTGGGCGCGTACCTGATCGCGGACGCCGCGCACCCCATCGGCCTGGTCGCCGGGGGAGCGGCGCCGAACCCGGTGCCGTACGCCGACGTCGTGTGCGCCACCACCCACAAGGTGCTGCGCGGCCCGCGCGGCGGCATGATCCTGTGCGGCGCCGATCTCGCCGAGCGGGTCGACCGGGCGGTGTTCCCCTTCACCCAGGGCGGCGCCCAGATGCACACCATCGCCGCCAAGGCCGTCGCGTTCGGCGAGGCGGCGACACCGGCCTTCACGGCGTACGCCCATCAGGTGGTCGCCAACGCCCGGGTACTGGCGGCCAGGCTCGCCGCCGAGGGGCTCGTCGTCACCACCGGCGGGACCGACACCCACCTGGTCACCGCCGATCCGGCGCCGCTCGGCGTCGACGGCCGCACCGCGCGCGGCCGGCTCGCGGCGGCCGGGATGGTGCTCGACTGCTGCGCGCTGCCGCACGCCGACGTCCGCGGCCTGCGCCTGGGCACCGCGGCCGTGACCACGCAGGGCATGGGGGAGACGGAGATGGTGCGCATCGCCGTCCTGTTCGCGCAGGTCCTCAGGGGTGACGTGGAGAGTCAGAAGGCCCGTGAAGAAGTGCGGGAGCTGGCCGGGGGATTTCCGCCGTATCCCGGCTGAACCTGGGTAGGCGCTGATCAGCACACAGCCACACGTGCAACCATCGTCGCTACCCGGAAGTCCTCAACCCTATGCGCGCATCGCTAGTGTGTGGGACTGAGATGGCCAGCGAGACCTGTGGGGAAGCCCGTGCGTGAATACCTGCTGACGCTCTGCGTCACGGCCGCGGTGACGTATCTGCTGACAGGGCCGGTACGGAAGTTCGCGATCGCGGCCGGGGCGATGCCGGAGATCCGGGCGCGTGACGTGCACCGGGAACCCACTCCGCGGCTCGGCGGGATCGCGATGTTCTTCGGGCTGTGCGCGGGCCTGCTGGTCGCGGACCACCTGACCAACCTCAACCAGGTCTTCGAGAAGTCGAACGAGCCGCGCGCGCTGCTCTCCGGAGCGGCTGTCATCTGGCTGATCGGCGTCCTGGACGACAAGTTCGAGATCGACGCCCTGATCAAGCTGGGCGGCCAGATGATCGCCGCGGGCGTGATGGTCATGCAGGGTCTGACGATCCTGTGGCTGCCGATCCCGAGCGTCGGCACGGTCGCGCTGACCCAGTGGCAGGGCACCCTGCTGACGGTGGCGCTGGTCGTCATCACCATCAACGCGGTCAACTTCGTGGACGGCCTCGACGGCCTCGCCGCCGGCATGGTGTGCATCGCGGCGGCCGCGTTCTTCATGTACGCCTACCGCATCTGGTACTCGTACGGCATCGAGGCGGCCGCCCCGGCCACGCTGTTCGCGGCGATCCTGATGGGCATGTGCGTGGGCTTCCTGCCGCACAACATGCACCCGGCGCGCATCTTCATGGGCGACTCGGGCTCGATGCTGATCGGCCTGGTGCTGGCGGCCGGCGCGATCTCCATCACGGGCCAGGTCGACCCGGACAACCTCTTCGGCGGGTCCGAGCGCAGCGCGGTGCACCAGATGGTGCCGATCTACATCCCGCTCCTGATGCCGCTGACCATCATCGCGATCCCGGCCGCCGACCTGATCCTCGCCATCGTGCGCCGCACCTGGCGTGGTCAGTCGCCGTTCGCGGCGGACCGCGGTCACCTGCACCACCGCCTGCTGGAGGTCGGCCACTCGCACAGCAGGGCCGTCCTGATCATGTACTTCTGGTCGGCGCTGATCGCCTTCGGCGCGCTCGCCTACTCGGTGAACTCGGCGTCCATGTGGATCGTGCTCGGTGTCGTGTTCCTCAGCGCCATCGGGCTGTTGCTGCTCCTGCTGCCCCGCTTCACACCGCGCGCCCCGCGCTGGGCCCAGCACTTCGTACCGCCGCGCTACCGCCGCCGGGCGGCCGCCGCGGAGCCCGCGCCGACGGTGGCGGTGGAGGAGGAGAGCCGCGCTCCGGTGGCCGCGGGGGTGTCGGGTGTCAACGGAGCGACCGCCCTCGGCGCCCGGGCACGTTTGTTGGACGGGCGCAAGGCCGGAACGTCGCGCTGACGTGGACAAGGTAAGAATCTGACTAGAGCATTGCCAAGTCGTGGGGAAGCAAAGCTCCCCAATACCAGACAAGTCACCCTGGTTCCTGCACAGACGCGCACGGTCACTCTCATGTGTGACAGCGAGCACACCACTTGGTAAAGACCGCATCAAATAGTTTGTGATACGGTTCACGAGAACCCCGGATAGAGCCGAAGGACCGCAGTGCGACGGTCCCTTGGCGTGAGGTCCACCCTCAGCCCGGGACTACGCTCGTCCATGACGACACCCCTGCCCCCCTGTGAAAGCGGAGTTGCCGCCATGCCGTCCAACGACGTCCGGATCCTGCTCCAGGCCGCTGTGCCCACAGCTGCCGTCGGCGCCGTAGCCGCCGTCGTCAGTGGTGTGGTCGCCGGTGGCAAGGGAGCGGTCGGGGCGGGCGTGGCGACGCTGATCGTGATCCTCTTCATGGGGATCGGCCTCTACGTTCTGCAGCGCACTGCCAAATCGCTTCCGCACCTTTTCCAGGCCATGGGCCTGATGTTGTACGCGGCACAGATTCTGCTGCTGTTCATCTTCCTCGCGGCCTTCAAGAACACGACGCTGTTCAACGCCCGGGCCTTCGCGATCGCGCTCGTCATCGGCACCCTCGTGTGGATCGCCGCACAGACGCGCGCCCACATGAAGGCCAAGATCCTCTACGTAGAGCCCGAGTCTTCGGGCGACAAGCCCGAAAAGACGGGGCACTCGTCGTGAGGGGTAGGGCCGGGATAAGGACGCTACAGAGATGCTGCTATCGTCCGGTGCCAACTGCGGCATCGCGGGCGCGGGCATCTGAGCTGACGCCTGCTCAATCGCGAGGCGAGATGCCCCCCGGCCGCCCCCACATTCGAAACACCAGTCCCGTGCCGAACCGCGGCTGCGCGCCGCGCCGACACAACGAGGTTGCCGTACCTATGCGCCACGCTGAAGGAGCCCGCGGTGAGTGCTGACCCGACGCAGACGCTCGCCTTCGAGACCGACTGCCACCTGTTCGACGGTTGTGGCTTCCCGGCTCCGGGCCTGCACTCGTTCCTGTTCGAGCCGCTCTTGGGCGACGCCGACGGCAACGGCCTCTACTTCAACAAGCCGATGCTGCTGGCGCTTCTGGGCTCCATCATCGTCGTTGGCTTCTTCTGGGCCGCCTTCGCCAGGCCGAAGCTGGTCCCCGGCAAGCTCCAGATGGTCGCCGAGGCCGGCTACGACTTCGTACGCCGCGGCATCGTCTACGAGACGATCGGAAAGAAGGAAGGCGAGAAGTACGTCCCGCTCGCCGTCTCGCTGTTCTTCTTCATCTGGATGATGAACCTCTGGTCGATCATCCCGGTCGCCGCCTTCCCGGTGACGTCGATCATCGCCTACCCGGCGATCCTGGCCCTGATCGTCTACATCACCTGGGTCTCGCTGACCTTCAAGCGCCATGGCTTCGTCGGTGCCTTCAAGAACTTCACGGGCTACGACAAGTCGCTCGGCCCGGTGCTCCCGCTGGCCATGACCATCGAGTTCTTCTCGAACCTGCTGGTCCGCCCGTTCACGCACGCGGTGCGACTGTTCGCGAACATGTTCGCCGGCCACACCCTGCTGCTGCTCTTCACGATCGCCAGCTGGTACATGCTGAACGGCATCGGCATCGCCTACTCCGCCGTCTCGTTCGTGATGGTCATCGTGATGACGGCCTTCGAACTCTTCATCCAGGCGGTTCAGGCGTACGTCTTCGTCCTCCTGACCTGCACCTTCATCCAGGGCGCGCTCGCCGAGCACCACTGAGCACCCCGCGTTCGAACCCCAGAGTCGTCCGGTGGCCAACCCCCACCGGTCCGTAAAGAGAAGGAAGAACTGGCATGTCCAACCTTGCTGCTGTCACCGGTGACCTCGGTTCCGTCGGTTACGGTCTTGCGGCCATCGGCCCCGGCGTCGGCGTTGGCATCATCTTCGGTAACGGCACCCAGGCCCTCGCCCGCCAGCCCGAGGCGGCCGGCCTCATCCGCGCCAACCAGATCCTGGGCTTCGCGTTCTGTGAGGCGCTCGCCCTGATCGGTCTCGTCATGCCGTTCGTCTACTAAGACGAACGCTGACGACCGACCCTTTCGACGAAAGGCACTGATGTGACATCCGCCCTGGTTTTCCTGGCGGCTGAGGGTGAGAAGGAGAACCCCCTCATCCCGCCGTGGCCGGAAGTTGTCATCGGCCTCATCGCTTTCGTCATCGTCTTCGGCTTCCTCGCCAAGAAGCTCCTCCCGACCATCAACAAGGTTCTGGAAGAGCGTCGCGAGGCCATCGAGGGCGGTATCGAGAAGGCCGAGGCCGCACAGACCGAGGCCCAGAGCGTCCTTGAGCAGTACAAGGCCCAGCTCGCAGAGGCCCGCCACGAGGCCGCGCGGCTGCGCCAGGAGGCGCAGGAGCAGGGCGCCACGCTCATCGCCGAGATGCGCGCGGAAGGCCAGCGGCAGCGCGAGGAGATCGTCGCCGCCGGTCACGCCCAGATCGAGGCCGACCGCAAGGCCGCCTCGGCCACGCTGCGCCAGGACGTCGGCAAGCTCGCCACCGACCTGGCCGGCAAGCTCGTCGGCGAGTCCCTCGAGGACCACGCCCGGCAGAGCCGCGTCATCGACCGCTTCCTCGACGAGCTCGACCAGAAGGCCGAGGCCACGCGATGAACGGAGCGAGCCGAGGGGCCCTGGCAGCCGCACGCGAGCGTCTCGACGCGCTGACGGACTCCACGTCCGTGGACGCCGGCTCGCTCGCCGACGAGCTGGCCGCCGTCACCGCGCTGCTGCACCGCGAGGTGTCGTTGCGCCGGGTTTTGACCGACCCGGCGCAGTCCGGCGAGGCCAAGGCCGAACTGGCCCAGCGCCTGCTCGGCTCCCAGGTCGGCGGTCAGACCGTCGACCTGGTGTCCGGCCTGGTGCGTTCCCGCTGGTCACAGTCGCGTGACCTGGTGGACGCCCTGGAGCAGCTGGCGGCCCTCGCCGACCTCACCGCCGCGCAGCAGGCGGGCACGCTCGACAGTGTCGAGGACGAGCTGTTCCGGTTCGGCCGGATCGTCGCCTCGACCACCGAGCTGCGCGCCGCGCTCACCAACCGCAAGGCGGGCGTCTCGTCCAAGAGCGAGCTGCTGCGCAGCCTGCTCGGCGGCCGGGCCACCGCGACCACCGAGCGTCTGGTGACACGCCTTGTTACCGCGCCGCGGGGACGTAGCCTGGAAGCGGGACTGGAGTCCCTGTCCAAGCTCGCCGCCGAGCGCCGGGACCGCATGGTGGCCGTCGTCACCTCGGCGGTACCGCTGAGCGACCCGCAGAAGCAGCGCCTGGGTGCCGCCCTCGCGAAGCTCTACGGCCGCACGATGCACCTCAACATCGACGTGGACCCCGAGGTCCTCGGCGGGATCCGGGTGCAGATCGGCGACGAGGTCATCAACGGCTCCATCGCGGACCGTATCGAGGACGCCGGCCGCCGCCTGGCGGGCTAGCAGCAACTTCATAGCAGTACGTACTTATTACGGCCCGTGTTGGGCCGTGCAGAAGAATCCTGGGGGTCGCCCCCAGACCCCAAAGTGAAACTTCGGGCCCAACAAGGAGAGCAGGGAACCCAGATGGCGGAGCTCACGATCCGGCCGGAGGAGATCCGGGACGCGCTGGAGAACTTCGTCCAGTCGTACAAGCCGGACGCGGCCTCGCGCGAGGAGGTCGGGACGGTCACCGTCGCCGGCGACGGCATCGCCAAGATCGAGGGCCTGCCCTCGGCCATGGCGAACGAACTGCTGAAGTTCGAGGACGGCACCCTCGGCCTCGCGCTGAACCTCGAAGAGCGCGAGATCGGTGCCGTCGTCCTCGGCGAGTTCAGCGGCATCGAGGAGGGCCAGCCGGTCACCCGCACCGGCGAGGTCCTGTCGGTTGCCGTCGGCGAGGGCTACCTCGGCCGCGTTGTCGACCCGCTCGGCAACCCGATCGACGGCCTCGGCGAGATCGAGACCAGCGGCCGACGCGCCCTTGAGCTGCAGGCCCCGGGCGTCATGGCCCGTAAGTCGGTGCACGAGCCGATGGAGACCGGCTACAAGGCCGTCGACGCGATGACCCCGATCGGCCGTGGCCAGCGTCAGCTGGTCATCGGTGACCGCCAGACCGGCAAGACCGCCCTGGCCGTCGACACGATCATCAACCAGCGTGACAACTGGCGCTCCGGCGACCCGAAGAAGCAGGTCCGCTGCGTCTACGTCGCCATCGGTCAGAAGGGCTCGACCATCGCCTCCGTGCGTGGCGCCCTCGACGAGGCCGGCGCGCTGGAGTACACGACCATCGTCGCCGCCCCGGCGTCCGACCCGGCCGGCTTCAAGTACCTGGCGCCGTACACCGGCTCGGCCATCGGCCAGCAGTGGATGTACGAGGGCAAGCACGTCCTGATCATCTTCGACGACCTGTCGAAGCAGGCCGACGCCTACCGCGCCGTGTCGCTGCTGCTGCGCCGCCCGCCGGGCCGTGAGGCCTACCCGGGTGACGTCTTCTACCTGCACTCCCGTCTGCTGGAGCGCTGCGCGAAGCTCTCCGACGACCTGGGCGCCGGTTCGATGACGGGTCTGCCGATCGTCGAGACCAAGGCCAACGACGTCTCGGCGTTCATCCCGACCAACGTCATCTCCATCACCGACGGCCAGTGCTTCCTGGAGTCGGACCTGTTCAACGCCGGTCAGCGCCCCGCGCTGAACGTCGGTATCTCCGTCTCCCGAGTCGGTGGTTCCGCGCAGCACAAGGCGATGAAGCAGGTCTCCGGCCGTCTGCGTCTGGACCTCGCCCAGTTCCGTGAGCTGGAGGCGTTCGCCGCCTTCGGTTCCGACCTGGACGCCGCGTCGAAGTCGCAGCTGGAGCGCGGTCAGCGTCTGGTCGAGCTGCTCAAGCAGGCTCAGTACCAGCCGATGCCGACCGAGGACCAGGTCGTCTCCGTCTGGGCCGGCACCACCGGCAAGATGGACGACGTTCCGGTCGTCGACATCCGTCGCTTCGAGAAGGAGCTCCTGGAGTACCTGCACCGCAAGGAGCAGGGCCTCATGACCTCCATCAAGGAGGGCGGCAAGATGTCCGACGACACGCTGACGGCCATCGCCGACGCCATCGCCGACTTCAAGAAGCAGTTCGAGACCTCGGACGGCAAGCTGCTCGGCGAGGACGCTCCGTCCGTCAACGTCTCCAAGTGACGTAAGGAAGGGACCTGACTCATGGGAGCCCAGCTCCGGGTCTACAAGCGTCGCATCCGATCCGTCACCGCGACCAAGAAGATCACCAAGGCGATGGAGATGATCGCCGCCTCGCGCGTCGTCAAGGCGCAGCGCAAGGTGGCGGCCTCCACGCCGTACGCGACCGAGCTCACCCGCGCGGTCACGGCGGTCGGCACCGGCTCGAACACCAAGCACCCGCTGACCACGGAGGCGGAGACGGCGAGCCGTTCCGCGGTGCTGCTCCTCACGAGCGACCGCGGACTGGCCGGCGCCTTCAACTCCAACTCCATCAAGGCGGCGGAGCTGCTGACCGCCCGTCTTGAGGCCGAGGGCAAGGAGGTCGACACGTACATCGTCGGCCGTCGCGGTCTGGCCCACTACAACTTCCGCGAGCGCAAGGTCGTGGAGTCGTGGTCGGGCTTCACCGACGAGCCCACCTACGCGGACGCGAAGAAGGTCGCGGGTCCGCTGATCGAGGCCATCGAGAAGGACACGGCCGAGGGCGGCGTGGACGAACTCCACATCGTCTACACCGAGTTCGTCTCGATGATGACGCAGACGGCGATCGACAGCCGCCTGCTGCCGCTGCGCCTCGAAGAGGTCGCGGAGGAGGCGCCCCAGGGCGAGATCCTTCCGCTGTACGACTTCGAGCCGTCGGCGGAGGACGTCCTCGACGCCCTGCTGCCGCGCTACGTCGAAAGCCGTATCTACAACGCGCTGCTCCAGTCGGCCGCCTCCAAGCACGCCGCCACGCGCCGTGCGATGAAGTCGGCCACCGACAACGCGGGAGAGCTCATCACCACGCTCTCCCGACTTGCCAACGCGGCCCGCCAGGCCGAAATCACCCAGGAAATCAGCGAGATCGTCGGTGGCTCCGCAGCCTTGGCCGACGCGACCGCGGGGAGTGACAGGTAATGACGACGACAGTTGAGACGGCCGTTGCCACGGGCCGCGTCGCCCGGGTCATCGGCCCGGTCGTCGACGTGGAGTTCCCCGTCGACGCGATGCCGGAGATCTACAACGCTCTGCACGTAGAGGTGGCCGACCCGGCCCAGGACGGTGCGAAGAAGACGCTGACCCTGGAGGTCGCCCAGCACCTGGGTGACGGCCTGGTCCGCACGATCTCGATGCAGCCCACCGACGGTCTGGTCCGCCAGGCCGCGGTCACCGACACCGGCACGGGCATCACCGTTCCGGTCGGCGACTTCACCAAGGGCAAGGTGTTCAACACCCTCGGTGAGGTGCTGAACGTCGACGAGCAGTACGAGGGCGAGCGCTGGTCCATCCACCGCAAGGCCCCGCGCTTCGACGAGCTCGAGTCGAAGACCGAGATGTTCGAGACCGGCGTCAAGGTCATCGACCTCCTCACCCCGTACGTCAAGGGTGGAAAGATCGGTCTGTTCGGCGGTGCCGGCGTCGGCAAGACGGTGCTCATCCAGGAGATGATCTACCGCGTCGCCAACAACCACGACGGTGTCTCCGTGTTCGCCGGTGTCGGCGAGCGCACCCGTGAGGGCAACGACCTCATCGAGGAGATGTCCGAGTCGGGCGTCATCGACAAGACCGCGCTGGTCTTCGGTCAGATGGACGAGCCCCCGGGCACCCGTCTGCGCGTGGCCCTGGCCGGTCTGACCATGGCGGAGTACTTCCGCGATGTGCAGAAGCAGGACGTGCTGTTCTTCATCGACAACATCTTCCGCTTCACGCAGGCCGGCTCCGAGGTCTCGACCCTGCTCGGCCGTATGCCCTCCGCGGTGGGTTACCAGCCGAACCTGGCCGACGAGATGGGTCTCCTCCAGGAGCGCATCACCTCGACCCGTGGTCACTCGATCACCTCGATGCAGGCGATCTACGTCCCCGCGGACGACCTGACCGACCCGGCCCCGGCCACCACCTTCGCCCACCTCGACGCGACGACGGTTCTGTCCCGTCCGATCTCCGAGAAGGGCATCTACCCGGCCGTGGACCCGCTGGACTCCACGTCCCGCATCCTGGACCCCCGCTACATCGCGGCGGACCACTACGCGGCCGCGATGCGCGTCAAGTCGGTTCTTCAGAAGTACAAGGACCTTCAGGACATCATCGCGATCCTCGGTATCGACGAGCTGGGCGAGGAGGACAAGCTCACCGTCCACCGCGCCCGTCGTGTGGAGCGCTTCCTGTCCCAGAACACCCACGTCGCCAAGCAGTTCACCGGCGTCGACGGGTCGGACGTCCCGCTGGACGAGTCGATCGCGGCCTTCAACGCGATCATCGACGGCGAGTACGACCACTTCCCGGAGCAGGCGTTCTTCCTGTGCGGTGGCATCGAGGACCTGAAGAAGAACGCGAAGGAGCTGGGCGTCTCCTGAACTCGGACCTGAGGAGTTCTGAGCTCTGAGTTCGTGTGAGGGGGCGGGCGCGTCCCGCCCCCTCTCCCACGCCCACTAGACTTGTAACCAACACCCGGCAGACCCGCCGGGTGGTGACCCGAGGAGCCACCTTGGCTGCTGAGCTGCACGTCGCGCTGGTCGCGGCCGACCGAGAGGTCTGGTCCGGCGAGGCCACCCTGGTCGTCGCGCGCACCACGTCCGGCGACATCGGCGTCATGCCCGGTCACCAGCCGCTGCTCGGTGTGCTGGAGTCGGGCCCGGTGACCATCCGTACGAGTGACGGTGGAACGGTCGTCGCCGCGGTGCACGGCGGTTTCATCTCGTTCGCCGACAACAAGCTGTCGCTGCTGGCCGAGATCGCCGAGCTGTCGGACGAGATCGACGTCCAGCGCGCGGAGCGCGAGCTCGAGCGCGCGAAGGCGGAGGGTGACGCCCACGCCGAGCGTCGCGCGGACGTACGACTGCGAGCGGCGACGGCGCGCTGATCCCAGCGCGTAGGCGATGACGTCACTCAGCCGCGGCCGGCACCGGAGCAATCCGGAGCCGACCGCGGCTGAGGCAGATATGGATGTTTTTTCCGTTCCGTTACCTGTTTCGGGTACCTAGGAGACGAGGAGGTCGGTGTCGATGGTCCTCGCTCTGACTGTGTGCGGAATCGTCGTGGCCCTGGTGGCACTGGGGCTGTTCGTCTTCGGTCTGCGTCGCCGGCTCATCCAGCGTTCCGGCGGCACCTTCGACTGTTCCCTGCGCTGGGACGTCTCCGAGAAACCGGACACCAGCGGCAAGGGCTGGAGCTACGGCGTCGCCCGCTACAACGGCGACCGTGTCGAGTGGTACCGCGTCTTCTCCTACGCCTACCGCCCGCGCCGCGTCCTGGAACGCTCCCTGATCGAGGTGGCCGGCCGCCGCCTCCCCGAGGGCGAGGAGGAGCTGGCGCTGCTCTCCGACGCGATCATCCTGACCTGTCTGCACCGGGGAACGCGTCTCGAGCTCGCCATGAGCGAGGACGCGCTGACCGGCTTTCTCGCGTGGCTGGAGGCAGCCCCGCCTGGACAGCGAGTGAATGTGGCGTAGCCGCATTCACTCGCTGGGTGGGGGTCCCCCGAGGACGAAGTCTGGGGAGCGTCGACGTTGCCTGGCGAGCCTCTTTACGACAGTCCGCTGTTGATGGCGCTCACCAGCTCGCCGCCCGCGGTGTCGCCGCTGAACTCCCAGAAGAACGCGCCGCCCAGGCCCTGGTTCTTGGCCCAGGTCATCTTCCCGGCGATCGTCGAGGGCGTGTCGTAGGACCACCAGTTGCTGCCGCAGTGGGCGTACGCCGTGCCCGCGATGGTGCCGGTGACCGGGCAGGACGTCTTGAGCACCTTGTAGTCCTCGATGCCCGCCTCGTAGGTGCCGGGTGCCGCGCCGGTCGCGGTGCCGCCGGGGGCGGACTGGGTGACGCCGGTCCAGCCGCGGCCGTAGAAGCCGATGCCGAGCAGGAGCTTGGCGGACGGGACGCCCTTCGACTTCAGCTTGGCGATCGCGTCGGCGGAGTTGAAGCCCGCGGCCGGTATGCCCGAGTACGAGGTGAGCGGCGAGTGCGGGGCGGTCGGGCCGTCCTTGTCGAAGGCGCCGAAGTAGTCGTACGTCATCACGTTGTACCAGTCGAGGTACGAGGATGCGCCTCCGTAGTCGGCCGCGTCGATCTTGCCGCCGGAGGAACCGTCGGCGGTGATGGCGGCGGTGACCAGGTAGTTCGGGCCGAACGCCGAGCGCAGGCCCTGCATGAGGTTCCTGAAGGCCGCGGGGCCTGAGGTGTCGCAGGTCAGTCCGCAGGCGTTCGGGTACTCCCAGTCGATGTCGATGCCGTCGAACACGTCGGCCCAGCGCGGGTCCTCGACGACGGCCTTGCAGGAGGCGGCGAAGGCGGCCGGGTTGGCCGCGGCCTGGGCGAAGCCGCCGGAGTAGGTCCAGCCGCCGAAGGAGTACAGCACCTTGATGTGCGGGTACTTGGCCTTGAGCTGGCGGAGCTGGTTGAAGTTGCCGCGCAGCGGCTGGTCCCAGGTGTCGGCGGTGCCGCTGACGGACTGGTCGGCGGTGTAGGCCTTGTCGTAGGCGGCGTAGGTGTCGTCGACGACGCACTTGCCGTCCTTGACGTTGCCGAAGGCGTAGTTGATGTGGGTGATCTTCGCGGCCGAGCCCGAGGTCACCAGGTTCTTGACGTGGTAGTTGCGGCCGTAGACGCCCCACTCGGTGAAGTAGCCGAGCTTGACCTTGGAGCCGGGCGGCGGGTCGGTGGTGCCGCCGGTGGTGCGCACGGCGACCGCGCCGCTGACCGGGCCGGTCTGGTCGGCGGTGTCGCGGGCCTGGACGGAGTAGGAGTAGGCGGTTCCGGCGGTGAGGCCGGTGTTCGTGTACGAGGTCGTCGTCACGGTGGCGATCTTCGCACCGTCGCGCAGGACGTCGTAGTTCTTGACGCCCTTGTCGTCGGTGGCCGCGGTCCAGGCCAGTTTCACCGAGGTGTTGGTGACGTCGGAGGCGGTGGGGGTGCCGGGGGCGGAGGGGGCGGCGTCGCCGGGGACGGTGGTGCCGTCACAACTGCCGCCGTTGATCTTGCAGCCCGCGGGGGAGCCGGAGCCGGCGCCGTTGAAGCCGAAGGAGACGGAGGCGCCGGGGGCGAGGGTGCCGTTCCAGGACTTGTTCTTGGCCGTCCAGTGGGTGCCGGACGACGTGACGTCGGCGTCCCAGGCGGAGGTGACGGACGTACCGGAGGGGAAGTCCCACTCGACGGTCCAGGAGCTGAGGGACGTGGTGCCGGTGTTCTTCACCGTCCACCTGCCCTCGAAACCGGTGCCCCAGTCGGAGGCCTTGGTGTAGGTGGCGGTGGCGGACGTCGCGGCCTGGGCGGGGCTCGCGAGGCCGACCAGGCCGGCGAAGGGAAGCATCAGTGTCGCGAACGCTGCCGCGGCTCTGTGTCTGAAGCGCATGCTGCGCCTCCTCGGGGTTGGGGGCGCGACTGAGCCTTCACGCCCACGGTGCCGCGAGAATAGAAAGGTCTGGACCATAGGTCAATAGGTCTGGACCAGTAGGCCTGTTGTGCCACGCCCGTGGCCTCAGATCCCCAACTCCTGTGCCAGTACGGCCGCTTGGACCCGGCTGCGCAGCTCCAGCTTCCCAAGCAGTCGGCTGACGTGCGTCTTCACCGTGGCCTCGGCCATGTCCAGGCGGTCCGCGATACCGGCGTTGGACATCCCCTCGCCGAGACAGGACAGCACCTCGCGCTCCCGGCGGGTGAGGGAGCCTAGGATCGCCGGGTCGGCTCCCGGTTCCCGTACCGGCTTCGCCGCGAACTCGGCGATCAGGCGCCGGGTGACGGCCGGTGCGATGAGGCCCTCGCCGCGGGCCACCGTGCGGACGGCTTCGATGAGGTCCCTCGCCTCCGTGTTCTTCAGCAGGAACCCGGCGGCGCCGGCCCGCAGTGCCCCGAAGACGTACTCGTCGAGGTCGAAGGTGGTCAGCACGAGCACGTCGGCCAGGCCCTCGGCGACGACCTGACGAGTCGCCGACACCCCGTCCAGACGCGGCATCTGAACGTCCATCAGCACCAGGTCCGGCCGCAGCTCCCTGGCCAGCGCCACCGCCTGCTCACCGTCGGCGGCCTCGCCGACCACCTCGATGTCGGGGGCGCTGCGCAGGATGAGGACGAGTCCGGCGCGGACGGCCGACTGGTCCTCGGCGACAAGGACCCGGACGGGTCGGCTCATGCGGGGTCTCCTTGGGTGAGGGGAAGCGTGGCGCGTACGGTCCAGAACGTGCCCTCGGGTCCGGCCTCGAACGTGCCGCCCAGCAGCGCCGTCCGCTCCCGCATACCGACCAGTCCGGCGCCCGAGCCCGGAGCGCGTGGGCCGTCCCGGTCGCCGTAAGGGCTGGTGACCGCGACGGTGAGCGAGCCGTCCCGCTGGGCGAGCGCCACGGTGACGCGGCCGGGGCAGGCGTGTTTGAGGGCGTTGGTCAGCGACTCCTGGACGATGCGGTACGCGGCGAGTTCGACCGGCGCGGGCAGCGGGCCGTACTCGGTGTCGAGGGTGATGTCGAGGCCGTTGGTGCGGGCGCCCTCGACCAGGGAGCCGAGGCCGTCGAGGGTCGGGGCCGCGGCCGGTTCGCGGTCACCGCTGCTGTCGCGCAGGATGCCGATGAGCCGGCGCATCTCGGCCAGCCCCGCGACGCTGTTCTCGCGGATGACGCCCAGCGCCTCCCGGGAGGTCACGGGGTCGTCGAGGGAGAGCGCGGCCGTGGAGTGGATGGCGATCGCGGACAGATGGCCTGCGACCAGGTCGTGCAGTTCGCGGGCCATCCGGGAGCGCTCGGCGACCACCGCCTGGGAGCGGTCCATCTCGGCGAGCAGCGCGGTCTGGTCGGCACGGAGCCGGGCCGTCTCGGCGGCGTCGCGGTGCGAGCGCACGAGTGCGCCGGTGGCGGCCGGGGCGAAGGAGACCACGCCGGTCACGAACCCGATGAGCAGCGCCTCCGGCACCCGCCACCAGGCCACGAACCCGACCGTCACGCCCACCGTGACCAGTCCCGTGGTGACGGGCAGGCGGCGGGCGGCGGACGGACTGCCGTACAGGGCGGCCGCGTACATCAGGTCCGTGTACATGGTGACCGTGACGATGTTGCCGCGGGTGAACTGGTCGGCGACCACCATGACGGTCCCGAGGGAGAGGGCCAGCTGGGGTCTGGTCCGGCGCAGCAGCTCCAGCGCGGACATCACGGCGAGCGGCGCCAGCACCCACGCTCCGGGCAGGGCCCGCCCCGGGTTGGAGTACAGGCCGAGCGCCCACACCAGCACACCGCAGAGCAGTCCGGTGACGGCGACGCACACGTCGAAGCGGTGCGGCCGGGGCGGTCGCGGGGCCATGGCTTCCATCCAACACGGCCCGCGCGCCGCACGCGTGCTTCCCAGGGACCGTCCCGCACTGCATCCTTCGATGTACCGCGACTTCGTCACCGCCGACGACGCCTCGCCCGGATTCCGCCGGGAGCCTGGAAAGGTGACCGAAGGGAGCGAACCGTGATCGTCGCGTTGATCATCGCCTGCGAGGTCGGATTCTGGGTGCTGCTGGCGCTGGGCCTGGCCGCCCGCTATCTGCTGAAGCGGCGCCGGACGAGCGTGGTGCTGCTGCTGTGCGAGCCCGTGCTGGAGCTGGTCCTGTTCGTCGTCACGGCGATCGACCTGAGGAACGGCGCCGAACCGGGCTGGGAGCACGGTCTGGCGGCGCTCTACATCGGCTACACCGTCGCCTACGGCCACTACACGATCCGCTGGCTCGACGGCCACGCCGCCCACCGCCTGGGCGGCGCCCCCAAGCCGGTGGGCCCGCCGCGGTACGGCATGGCGCGGGCCCGGCACGAGGGCCGCCTGTGGCTGCGTACGCTCCTGGCCGCGGCCGTGGCGTGCGCCCTGCTCCAGGGAGCGGTCTGGTACGTCGGCGACGCTGGTGACGTCTCGTCCCTGCGCTCCTTCCAGGGAGCCGCGCTCAGGGCCGCCGGCATCCACGGACTGGTCGCGCTGGCGTATCTGATCTGGCCGAAGAANGCCGTGGCGTGCGCCCTGCTCCAGGGAGCGGTCTGGTACGTCGGCGACGCTGGTGACGTCTCGTCCCTGCGCTCCTTCCAGGGAGCCGCGCTCAGGGCCGCCGGCATCCACGGACTGGTCGCGCTGGCGTATCTGATCTGGCCGAAGAAGGCACCGGCGGGAACCCAGCCGGAACCCCGGACCAGCCTTACGAAGGAGAGTGCCCGGCGATGAGCAAGGCGATGAAGAACCTGCTGGAGGGCGTCGGCACCTTAGGGATCGGTCTGGTGCTGTGGCTGTTCACCGGGGATGTCGAGACCCCGGTCGTGACCTTGACGAAGGTCGGCGTGGTGATGATGTGGGTCGGGGGAGCGTTCGTCCTGCCGGGCCTGGTCCAGGCGCTGCGGCCGTCGGCCGGCGGCCGCTGACGTCAGCGTTCGCCGCCCGGCACCCACAGCACGTCGCCCACGTCCTTGTTCGCGGTGCGCGCCAGGATGAACAGCAGGTCCGACAGGCGGTTGAGGTAGGTCGCGGTGAGGGGGTTCATGACCTCGCCGTGCACCTCCATCGCCGCCCACGTGGACCGCTCGGCCCGGCGTACGACCGTGCAGGCCTGGTGGAGGAGGGCCGCGCCCGGGGTGCCGCCGGGGAGGATGAAGGAGCGGAGCTTCTCCAGCCGCTCGTTGAAGCGGTCGCAGTCCGCCTCCAGCTTGTCGACGTAGAACTGCTCGACCCGCAGGGGCGGGAACTCGGGGTTCTCCGCCACCGGTGTCGACAGGTCCGCGCCCACGTCGAACAGGTCGTTCTGCACACGGGTGAGGACCTTGACGATCTCCTCGTCCAGTCCGCCCAGCGCGATCGCCGTGCCGATCACCGCGTTCGCCTCGTTGGCGTCGGCGTACGCGGTGATCCGCGGGTCGGTCTTGGCGACCCGGCTCATGTCGCCGAGGGCGGTGGTGCCCTGGTCGCCGGTCCTGGTGTAGATGCGCGTCAGATTGACCATGAGGTCAGAGTAGTTACGCGCCGGACGTCCGGAAGACCCGTGTGCCCACTGTCACGGACAGCGTGGCGAAGCCGACGGCCACCAGGACGCCGTACAGCATGGGTGCCGTCGTGTACGAGCCGACGTACGCCTCCCGCACCGCGTCCACCAGATAGCGGAACGGCATGAGGTGCGAGAGCACGTCCAGCCAGGCCGGTGCCAGCGTCATCGGGAGCATCAGGCCGGACAGCAGCATGGACGGCATGCTCAGCGCGTTGACCGCGGGGCCGAACTGCGCCGGGGTGGGGAGCCTCATCGCCAGCGCGTACGACAGCGAGCCCAGGGAGACCGTGAGCAGGGCGACGAACGCGAAGCCGATCAGGACTCCCGCCGGCGGCGCGCGCAGGCCCATCGCCACCGCGGCCAGCACCAGCAGCACCGCCTGGAAGACGAACACCGTGGCGTCGCGCAGGACGCGGCCGAGCAGCAGGGCCAGGCGGCTGACGGGTGTGACCCGCATGCGCTCGACCACTCCCTGGCCGTTCTCGATGATGACCGAGAACCCGGCGAACGACGCGCCGAACAGGCCGAGTTGGAGTAGCAGTCCGGGCACCAGCACCTGCCAGGAACTGCCCTGCCCGCCGAGCGGCAGGCCGGTCAGCAGGGGACCGAAGAACACCAGGTACAGCAGCGGCATCAGCGCGCCGAAGAGCAGCGCGAAGCGGGAGCGCAGGGACTGCCGGAGGTAGCGGCCGTAGATGAGGGCCGTGTCGCGGAGCAGCATCTCGGGATTCCTATACGGCTACGGGGACGGTGTCGGCCGGGGCGGGGCGGCGGCCGGTGATCGCGAGGAAGGTGTCCTGGAGGGGAGCGTCGACCGAGCCGCCGTACTTCAGCTTCAGCGCGCTCGGGGTACCCTCCGCCGCCACCACGCCCTGGTCGACGACCACCAGGCGGTCGGACAGTGCGTCGGCCTCGTCGAGGTAGTGGGTGGTCAGGAAGACGGTCGTGCCGTGCTCGTCGCGCAGCCGGCGGACCAGGTCCCACAGGTCGGCGCGGCTGCCCGGGTCCAGGCCGGTCGTCGGCTCGTCGAGGAAGAGGACCTTCGGGCGGTGTGTGAGCGCCATCGCGATGTCCAGGCGCCTGCGCTGCCCGCCGGACAGCGCGCCCGCCTTGCGGTCGAGCAGGTCGGTGAGGTCCAGGTCGCGGGCCAGTTCCGTGGCGCGCTCGGCCGCCCGGGCCTTCGGCAGGCGGTACAGGCGGCCCTGGGTGACCAGCTCCTCCCGCACGGTGATCTGCGGGTCCACGCCGCCCGACTGCGCCACGTAGCCGCACGCCCGCCGCACCCCGGCCGGATCGGCGGCCAGGTCGCAGCCGGCGACGGTGGCCGCGCCGCCGGTGGGCGCCAGCAGGGTCGTGAGCATCCGGAGGGTGGTGGTCTTCCCGGCGCCGTTGGGGCCCAGGAAGCCGAGGATCTCCCCTTCGCGGACGGTCAGGTCGATGCCGCGCACGGCCTCCACCGGGCCGAGCTTCGTCCGGAAGGTACGGGCCAGACCGGCCGTACTGATGATTGCCATGACCCCAGAAAAACAGAGTCCCTTAAATTTTGCAACAGCCCCAAAAATTCAGAGAGCCCAAGAACCGCTAGGATTCGGACATGGCAGAGGGACTCAGGGAGCGGAAGAAGCGCGAGACCAGGCAGCGCATCTCGGACATCGCCACGGGCCTGTTCCTGGAGCGCGGGTTCGTGCCGGTGACCATCGCGGAGGTGGCGGAGGCCGCCGACGTCTCCGTGAACACCGTCTACAACTACTTCCCCGCCAAGGAGGACCTCTTCTTCGACCGCTCCGCCGGCGTCGTCGAACAGCTCTCGCGCTGGGTGCGCGGGCGCGACGCGGGCGAGTCGGCCGCGCGGGCCGTCCTGCGCGAGCTGCGCGGTGAGGTCGAGGCGGTTTCGCCCCGGGTGGGCCTGATGGAGGGTTACGACCGTTTCCTGCGCGTCATCCAGGACGCGCCGCCCCTGCGGTCCCGGCTGTGGAGTCTCCAGCAGGAGATCCACGACCACCTGGAGGCGACCCTGCGCGAGGAGACCGGAGCGGATCCGGCCGACGCCCTGCCCCGCCTGATCGCCGGTCAGATCGCCTGGATCCACCACACCGTCTTCGTCGCCATCGGCCGTGAGATGACCGCCGGGCGCAATACGGACGAAGTGTCACGAGAGGCCCTCGTGCTTCTCGACGACATCGAGGAGCTGTTGGGCGAGAAGGTGCTCAACTACGCCGTCCGAGGGGAGCGCTGAGCCGTGCCGGTGTGATGTCCGTCAGATGAGACGTGACGCGCATTACTTACCGGTCACACAGCCCCTCACCTTCGCTAGGGTCCGCCGGAGAGGCAATCGTCAACAGCCTGTAAGCGCTCGTGTGCAGTCATTTCAAAGGGGAGTCGCACAGTGGCACGGAAGCTTGCCGTCATCGGCGCCGGCCTGATGGGTTCCGGTATCGCCCAGGTTTCCGCGCAGGCGGGCTGGGACGTCGTCCTGCGTGACGTCACCGACGAGGCACTCAAGCGTGGCACCGACGGCATCAAGGCCTCGTACGACAGGTTCGTGAGCAAGGGACGGCTGGAGGCGCACGACGCCGACGCCGCCCTCGCCCGGATCACCACGACCACCGACCTGGACGCCGTGGCCGACGCCGACATCGTCGTCGAGGCCGTCTTCGAGAAGCTCGAGGTCAAGCACGAGATCTTCCGCGCCCTCGACAAGATCGTGCGGGACGACGCCGTGCTCGCCTCCAACACCTCCGCCATCCCGATCACCAAGATCGCGGCCGCGACGGAGCGCCCGGAGCGCGTGGTCGGCACTCACTTCTTCTCGCCGGTCCCCATGATGCAACTGTGCGAGCTGGTGCGCGGCTACAAGACGAGCGACGAAACCCTCGCCACGGCACGGGAGTTCGCCGAATCCGTCGGCAAGACCTGCATCGTCGTCAACCGTGACGTGGCCGGCTTCGTGACGACCCGTCTCATCTCGGCGCTCGTCGTCGAGGCGGCGAAACTGTACGAGTCGGGCGTGGCCACCGCCGAGGACATCGACCTCGCCTGCAAGCTGGGCTTCGGCCACGCGATGGGGCCGCTCGCCACGGCGGACCTCACCGGCGTCGACATCCTGCTGCACGCCACCAGCAACATCTACACCGAGTCCCAGGACGAGAAGTTCGCCCCACCGGAGTTGATGCGCCGGATGGTTGACGCCGGTGACATCGGGCGCAAGAGCGGGCAGGGCTTCTACAAGCACTGATCAAGCACGGAAACCGCACAGGCCCCTGGGGTATCACACCCCCGGGTGAATTCGGTATCGGTTCGCTTACGGACGGCAACCTCTGACCGTCCAACGCCGTCAGAGGTTGCATCACCGGCCTTTCACTTCCGCGGAGCACGAGACGACGCACGGGGAGCGCATATGTACATCAGGGGCGACCACGCCGAGCTGGTCGTCGGGGGCCGCCTCGACGTCCGCAGCGCGGCGGACGCCCGTACGGTCCTGCACACGGCCGTCGACGACGGAGTCGGCGACCTCGTGCTCGACCTGTCCGAGCTGGACTCCTGGGACGCCACCGGCCTCGGAGTGATCATGGGGGCCCACCGGCGCGCCGGCCGCTGCGGCCGACGGCTCGTGCTGCGCGGCGTACCGCCGCAGATGCAGCGCCTGCTCGTCGCCACGCGACTGCACCGGATCCTCGCGATCGAGGGCGGCATCGGGGTGGAGTCACTGCCCCGGGTGTGACCTCCGGTACACGTGGGGCAAGGCGGCCGGGAGTTCCCGGTTGCGAAAAGCACGGCAGGCGCAATCCTCATGAGACTGTGACGTCTCGGACGGCGCGGGACCCCGGGCTGTCGTAGATACTGTGCAAAGGTTTAGGGTTCGGTCGCCCGCTGCTGAATACCCTCGAGCGGGCCCGGACCAGAAGCGACAGCGCGGTGTGCACAGGCCGGGAGGGGCCGGAGCCGGCACACGACGCTTTTGGGGGGCTTGACCTTATGGACCCGAACAACCGGGAGCCCGAGGAGTACGGCCACGACGGCGACGCCCATGCGTCGAGCCGGCGGCCGCCCAGGGACTCCCTCACCTCGGACTTCGGGCAGCACGCGCCCGCACTCGCCCGCACGGTGCAGCTCGTCGCGGGCGACTACCTGCTCACCGTCAATCCCGTCGACGGCAGCGAGATAGAGGCCTGCCCGCCGGGCGAGCGCCCGGGCCGCCCCGAGAAGTTCGGCGCGGCCGAACGCGCGGAGGTCGCCCGCGCGGCCAGGCCACCGGTCCCGCCCGGCCCGACCCGGCACCAGCCTGCGCTCCTGGCCCGCCAGGAGGAGCGCGAGCGGCTGGTACGGCTGCTCGCCCGCGGCCGCTCCGTACGCCTCACCGGCCCGGCCGGCTCCGGCCGCACCAGCCTCCTCGACGTCGTCGCCGAGGACTGCGCGGACCTCGCCCCCGACGGCGTCGTCCGCCTGAGCGGCTACCACCGCACGTCGAGCGACCTGCTCCACGACCTGTTCTACGCCGTGTACAACGCGCCGCTGCACCGCCCGGACCGGGACGAACTGCTCTCCCACGTCCGTGAGATCGGCGCGGTCGTCGTCCTCGACGACATCGAGTTCGGCGGCGCCGCCCTGGACGAGCTGCTGGACGCCACGCCCGAGTGCGCCTTCCTGGTCGCGGCCACGCCCGACGCGCCCGCCCCGTCCGCCGACTCCGCCCTCGAAGAGGTCTTCCTCGGCGGACTGGAGCGCGCCGACGGCGTGGAACTCCTGGAACGCGCCGTCGGCCGCGTCCTCACGGAGGAAGAGGCCAACTGGGCCGGCGACCTCTGGTTCGAGTCCGAGGGCCTGCCGTTGCGGTTCGTCCAGGCCGGGGCGCTGCTGCGGTACCGCGACCGACTGCGGGCCGGAGCCGGTGCCGTCGACGAGTTCGGCGTCTTCGCGGACGTCACACCGGTCGACGCGCCCTTCGACGCACCGTTCGACGCGGCCACGGACCCGTCCGCGGACCGGTCCTCCGCCCCGGACGAGGGCGAGAACGTACCCCTGCCCGCGCTCGGCGAGGCCGCCGCGCCCGCCCCGCTGCTCGCCACCCGGCTCAGCGACTCGGCGCGCGCCACCCTGCGGTTCGCCGTCGCGCTCGGCGGCGAGGTGCCCCACCAGGCGCACCTGCCCGCCCTCGTCGGCGACACCCACGCGGACGCCGCCCTCGGCGAGCTGGTCTCCTGCGGCCTGGTCTCCCCGGTCGGCTCCCACTACCGCCTCGCCGCCGGCGTCCAGACCCAGCTGGAGGCCGCCGGTTACGACGACGACATCGAGGCCGGCGCCCGCACCGCCGCCCGGCACTACGCCTGGTGGGCCGGACACCCCTCGGTCACCCCCGAGCGGGTGTGCGCCGAGGCGGACGCCCTGCTCGCCGCCCTCGCCCTCCTCGTACCGGGCACGACACCGCCCGCCGAGGGCGAGGAGAGCGCCACCGTGCAGCTGGCTCGCACGGCGGCCCCCGCGTTCGCCGCGGGCGGGCACTGGAGCGCCTGGGAGCGGGCGCTGCGCGCCGGCGCCGAGGCCGCCCGGCTCGCCGGGGACGTCTCGGAACAGGCCTACTTCCACCACGAGTTGGGCATCCTCGCGCTCTGCGGCGGACAGTTCGACCGGGCCCGTGCCGAACTGGAGGCCTCCATCGGCCTGCGCGGCGCCCTCGCCGACAAGCGCGGCACCGTCGCCGGGCGCCGGGCCCTCGCCCTGGTCGCCGACCGCTCGGGCACCGTGCCCGGCCTCGCCGCGATGGTGGGGGAGGAGGTGCCGGACGCCCGCTACGAGGAGTCGCAGTCGCCTCCCGGCGGCGTCCCCACGGCCTTCCCGCAGCTTCAGCGGCCGGCCGACAGCTCCACGCTGGTCACCTATCAGACGTCGTCGCCGGCACCGGCTCCGTCGGGGGCGTCGCACAAGGCCAGGGGCGGTCTCAGGGGCCTTGCCCGGCGCAACCTCGTGGCGGCCGGCGCGGGCGCGCTGCTGGTGGCCGTCCTCGGCACGGTGGTGACGCTCGGGGCGACCTCGGAGAACGACGCCAACAACCCGTCCGACCAGGTCGGCGTCAACCCGTCGGCCAGCCAGGGCCTGACCGACGGCAGCCTGGGCGCGGACGTGCCGAAGAACGACGACGGTTCCGGCGACACCGGTGCGGCCACCAGCCGCCCGACCGACCCGGGCCCGGACGGCACGTACGGCACCTCCGACGACCCGACGCCCACGGGCTCGGCCGAGCCGTCCGACGACCCGAGCGGGACGCAGGGGTCGAGCGCGTCGTCGTCGCCGTCCAAGCCGTCGTCGACGAAGCCGCCGACCTCGCCCAAGCCGCCGACGTCGCCCACCAAGCCGCCGACCACTTCGACGTCCCCGACACCGACGCCGACGCCGACGACTTCGACCTCCCCGTCGACGCCGCCGACTCCGACGAGCCCGCCGGCCTCCTCCCCGGCGACCTCCGACTCGGCCAGCGGCGGCCCGGCCTCCTCGCCGGTGGAGACCAGCAGTTCCGCCGGCGCCCCCCAGACCAGCGAGGCAGGATCGCCGAGCAGCGCGGAGGCGGTGATCTGACGCCTGTACAGGCGCGCGGGTACAGCGCGGAAGGGCCCGGTCCGTGGGAACGGACCGGGCCCTTCACGTCGTGGAGGCGTGAGCGTCAGAACAGCCGCAGCTTGTCGTCCTCGATGCCCCGCAGGGCGTTGTAGTCGAGGACCGTGCAGCCGATGCCGCGGTCCGTGGCGAGGACGCGGGCCTGCGGCTTGATCTCCTGGGCGGCGAAGACGCCGCGGACCGGGGCGAGATGGGGATCGCGGTTCAACAGCTCCAGGTAGCGGGTGAGTTGCTCGACGCCGTCGATCTCACCGCGCCGCTTGATCTCCACCGCGACCGTCCGGCCCTCCGCGTCCCGGCACAGGATGTCGACCGGGCCGATGGCCGTCATGTACTCGCGGCGGATGAGCGTGTAGCCCTCGCCGAGGGTCTCGATGCGGTCGGCGAGGAGCTCCTGGAGGTGTGCTTCCACGCCGTCCTTGATCAGGCCGGGGTCGACGCCCAGTTCGTGCGAGGAGTCGTGGAGAACTTCCTCCATCGTGATGATGAGCTTCTCGCCCGCCTTGTTGATGACGGTCCAGACGCCTTCCTCGTCGCCGGAACCCTCCTTCAGCGTGCAGGGCGGCGACATCCAGTTCAGGGGCTTGTAGGCCCGGTCGTCCGCGTGAATCGAGACGCTGCCGTCCGCCTTCACCAGGATGAGACGGAGGGCGGAGGGGAGGTGGGCGGTGAGCCGGCCGGCGTAGTCGACGGAGCACCGGGCGATGACGAGACGCATGGTCGGCAACGCTACTCGACGGGCCCCAGTGCACGCGATTCGGCCCGGAACATACCTGTTCGGTTGTGGCCGATTGTGTGCCCAATGAGGTCTGTGCATGTACGCATTCTCCTGGTGCCGTCACCGCCCGTTGCTTACGGTAGTAAACGGGAGGTCGCGAGTCGTGTACACAGCGTGTTCGGTATCGCGAACTCCCTTTATCTGTCCGGCAACCCCTGTTGATCGGGGGTGCGAGAGGAGAACCCATGTCGCTCGACGTCTCACCGGCCCTACTCGATCAGGCCGAGCGAGGCGAGGTCGACGAAGCTGCCTTCGTCGACTGCGTCCGGACCTCCCTGCCCTACGCATGGGAGATGATCAGCTCCCTGGTGGCCCAGCTGAAGGTCGACGGCGGTCAGTTCGCCGACAACCAGACGCCTCCGCCGGACGAGCAGGCACGCGGTCAGCTGCTGCGTGCGCTTGCGAGTGACGCGATACGCGGCGCGCTGCAACGGCACTTCGGCGTGCGGCTGGCGTTCCAGAACTGCCACCGAGTGGCGGTGTTCCCGTTGGACTCCTCCGTCGACGAGACGCTGGCCCGTTTCACCTCGGCGCGCAACCAGCTGTTGAACCAGTCCCCGGAGCTTCGGGACTGCTGACGCAGTGAGCTGCTGGCTTGCCGCTCCGTACGCGGGAGGTGCTTCAGTACCGGGGCGGCAAGCTCCCTGCCGGACAGGGCCGTTCAGCCGAGGTGCGGGATGACCTCGGCACCCAGCCGCCGGATGTTCTCCTCGGTGGCCGCCAGGTCTCCCGAACCCTCCGTGAGCAGGGCGAACCGGGAGACGCCGGTCCGTTCGCTGGTCGCCGCGAGGCGGTCGGCGCACAGTCGCGGGGTGCCCACCGGGTGCAGTCCGCAGAGGAGTTCGGTGTAGGCCAGCGGATCGCGCATCGAACGCTCGCGGCCGTCCACCGTGACATGGGCGCCGAGCCCCTGCCTCAGCCAGCCCGGCATCGCCTTCGTCAGCGTCTCGACCGCGTCCTGGCGCCGGTCCGCGATCTGACAGACGCCGGCCGACACATGGGCCGCCCCGAGGACCTGCTCCGGGGGATGCCCGGACGCGCGCGCGTGCCTGCGCCACAGCGCGACCATCTCGGCCTTCTCCTCGTCCCCGACGTGCATCCCGAGCAGCATCGGCAGCGCGCGCTCGGCGGCCAGCCGTACGCTCGCCGGGGACGTGCACGCGACGACGACCTCGGGGCCCGCGGTGTCCGTCAGCGCCTCCGAGGGCCTGGGGACGACGGGGACCTCGCGGAAGGCGAACCGCTCGCCCGAGGCGGCGACCGAGGGCTCGCGCAGCCAGCGCACCAGCAGATCGAGTGATTCGGGGAACCCCGACTCGTACGCCTCGAGGCCCGAGCCGAACACCTCCAGGTCGACCCAGGGTCCGCCGCGCCCCACACCGAGCGAGAACCGTCCGCCGCTCGTCATGTGCAGCAGCGCGGCCTGTTCGCCGAGCGCCACGGGGTGGGTGGTGGGCAGCACGCTGACGGCGGTGCCGACCTGGATGCGGCGGGTGCGGCCGAGCAGTAACGCCGCCAGCGTGATGGCCGACGGACACGTGCCGTACGGCACGAAGTGATGCTCGGCCAGCCAGACCGCGTCCAGCCCGGCCTCCTCGGCCACCTCGGCCGAGCGGACCGCGCGGTGCAGCGCCTCCCCCTGGCCCTGCCCCGGGAACTGGGCAGCCAACACGAAATTTCCTACGTGCATCGCTCTTCCTGCTTCCTTGGCTCCGACGCGGAGCTCCCCCACCCGGCATAACCGTCTGACACGTGCCGAGGACACGGCCTGGCGAAGAGATTTGCGGATTGTCTGCAGAATGGGGCGCCCCGAAGGGGGACTTGAGGGGGTTGGTGCCGTACGCATACCCCCGTCCGTGCCGCGTAGGCTGGACGTGGCCCGCTTCCTGTATAGCCCCGTGAGGTGTCCCGTGTCCCCGCGTCGCAACCGACCCAAGGGAGTCGGTTCGTCAGGTTCGTCCGGCCGGAGCGCCGAGGACGACCGCTCCGGCCGCTACGGCGGCTTCCAGTCCGCCGAGGACTGGCGGGGCGAGCAGTGGAGCGTGCGTCATGTGGCCGGGGCGAGCGCCCAGGGCAAGGCGTACCGCTGCCCGGGCTGCGAGCAGCTGATCCCGGACGGCGTCCCGCACGTCGTCGCCTGGCCCGAGCACTCGGGAGTCGACGAGCGCCGCCACTGGCACAAGGCGTGCTGGAACGCGAAGGACCGCCGCACCACGCGGGTGCAGCGGTCCCGTAACGCGCCGAGGTTCTGACGCTCTAGACGTCCCGCCTCTCCAGCAGCGCGAAGGCACCGGCGAACGCGGCGGCCGTGACGCCGGCGGCGATCCACAGCGGGTCCCAGCCGGACGGGCCCGTGTCGGTGAGGGAGTTGGAGTAGAAGACGCTGAGCTGGTTCGGGATCGAGTACTCGAACAGGGCCTGGCGCACGTCCTCCAGGGACGCCGAGAACATGAACAGCGCGATGACCAGCGGAGCCAGCACCAGGCCGATCATGATGGTGATCGCACCCGCCGAGTGCCGGATGATCGAGCCGATCACCAGCGAGAGCAGGCCGAGCAGCGCGATGTAGAGCGAGATGCCGACCGTGCCCTTCAGCCACTCCTGGCCGGTCGGCTCCCTGGCGCCCTCCAGCATGGCGACGTCCGCCATGGCGACCAGCAGGACCGAGGCCAGCGTCACCACGAACGCGACGGAGAAGAACACGATCGCCTTCGCCGCGAGGACCCGGCCGCGCGAGGGGCACGCCACCATCGTGGTCCGGATCATGCCGGTGCCGTACTCCGAGGCCGTGGTCAGCACGCCGAGCGTGATGATGCACATGCTGCCGAGGAGCAGCCCGAAGACGCCGAAGGACAGCGGGTTCTCGCCCGCGAGGCTCTCCTCGGCCGAGTTGGCGGCGACCAGGGCGCCGGCCGCGAGGCCGAGGCCGACGACGAGCAGGACGAACACGCCGAGCGTCCACATCGTGGAGCGCACCGACCTGATCTTCGTCCACTCGGAGGCGATCGCGTGCCCGAGGTGGGTGCGCACGACGGGGATGGGCGAGGTGTACGTGGGGTGCGACGGTCCGGGCGCCGCCTGCCACGTGGGTGCGGCCTGCGGCATCTGGGGCTGCGGGGTGCTCATCGGGCGTCCTCGGGCTTGTTCAGGTCGGCGGCAGGGGCGGAGGAGGCGGGGGCGGGAGCTCCCGGGGCAGGGACGGCGGCG